>JAVCCE010000016.1 GCA_030765645.1 Candidatus Hinthialibacter antarcticus
ACGTATCCCGGCGCATCAAAAATTGACAAACCAAATCAGGCATGGGTGCAACTCTGGGAGCGCCTGTGCATAAGGGCCTGAAAGCCCGCACTGAAGCGAGCAGAGCTGTACCCATGCCACATGCAGCAAAATCTCAATTCAATTCATAAAAAAAATATCCAATTTACGGAAGAACCACAAAAAAAGACCGGGTTACCCCGGCCTTTTTATCGTAATCATGTAGTTGGGATTTACATCTGATAAAGAGGAACGTCGGAACCGCACATCTTCACAGATTGCAGTTTGTCGTATTCTTCTTTCGAAATCGACGGCCCTTCGCGGTCGCAAACCTGGTCAAAAACTTGAGTAAGGTTGGTCGCAATGGCGTTGGCGTCCATTTGTTCAATGTGACGGCGCTCTAATACATGAACCGGCTTGCCCTCTTTGAATAACGCAATGCAGGGCGAGCACGGCGGAATCTCCGCCATGTGTTCACGGACGCGGCCCACCGCTTCGGTGGTTACGCCAGCAAAGGCGGTATACAAATGGGTCGGAATCTTCGCGTGTTGTAAGGCTTGGGTCACGCCGGGACGGGCGCCGCCCGCCGCGCATCCGCACACAGAATTGATGACAATCAAAACCGCGCCGTCTTGGGCAACCGCTTGATCGACGTCTTCGGGCGTGCTCAGAGCGGTAATACCAACGCTTACCAGTTCTTGTTCCATCGGTTTTACTGCTTCGGGATCATAAATCGGAGGCATAATATTTTCCTTGTTTTATTGATTATTCGATTATGAATTTAGTCAAAGAGAGAAAAGCCGCGATGAAAGAAAGCCGAAGCAAACGCTCCGGCTTTCAACATAGCGTAGTTTTCCGGGGCTATTTGTCAAGCAAATGGCCCAACCCACTGCCTTTCACGATGGGCTGCTCAACCAAATACCGTTTTGTAAAATGAAACAATTCATGTTATACTAGCTGATACTATTTTAATTGATGACGGATTGTCTTCAGGAGTTGAGGAAAAAATGAATACAAAACTCGCAACCGGGTTAGCGGTTTGCCTATGGGCATTTGCGTTGACCTCCTGCCAAAGCCCTGGCCCGATCATCCGCGACCAGGAGCAATTCACCAAACAAGTCACCGTTTCGCCCAGCATTAACGTAATCGAAATTCATCACGACAACGGCAGCGTCAACCTGCAAGGGTGGGACAGCCCCTTTGTCTTGATGGAAGGCTACAAGTCGGTTTCCGGCCCTGATCTTGAAACCGTCACCCAAGCCCTGGCTGAAATGGAAATGATCGCGTATGAACGCTCGGGCGACCGTCTTGTGATTGAATACAGCCCTCCGCTAAAACTTCGCGACGTTAATCCGTTCGACAAGTTTGAAGAGACCGTCCACTTCACCATTAACGTCCCCAAAGGAATCGCGATTGAGGTCTATAACCAGGACGGCGCCATTAAAGCGGCGAATTTAGACAAAACATTGCTCGTAGACCATAAAACCGGCGATGTACGGGTCGAGAACATCCGGGGCGGCGCCAATATCATTTCAAACGGCGGCAACATCACCGCAACCGACATTCAGCCCTACCTTGATCTCGACAGCCGCGAAGGCCGGGTAGACATCGAACGAATCACAGGCGACGCCGCGATTCGCCACAAAAACGGGCCTGTCGTTTTAAGCGATGTCAGCAATGACGTTTATTTGAATTGCGAAAACGCCGACTGCACCATCCGCCAAATTAAAGGGCAGCTCGAAGTCGACAATATGGGCGGCGACGTGGTTGCCAACTACATTTTCTCAGGGGTCGCTATCAAACTTCGCAAAGGCAACCTCACCTTGCAGCCGCAGGTCCCGGTTCCTCAATCGTATCAATGCAGCGTTGAAGCAGGCGACCTGACGGTGCGCATCCCCGAGAACTCTAATATCCTTCTCGACGTCACGGCGGAATCAGGCGGCATCACATCAGATTTCCCACTGCCTATATCCAGCGAGAAGAACACCTCAAAGGCGGCGGGCTCGGTCAACAAAGGGGAATTCAAAGTCGAACTGTTCGTGCGCGGCGGCTTTGCCCATATCGTCAAAGTAGCGGCAAATGAAACCGTCCCCGAAACGCCCGCCCCATCGCAGACGATTGAAAACGCGGGGTCAACTCCACCCGCAGAACGCTCGCCTGACCTGGAAGCGGCCGATATCAACTAAGTCAATCCATTCAACGATAACGCACAACCGCCCGTGAATTCGCGGGCGGTTTTTTTGTAAGAATAGACATTTTTTCCAAACAATGTTTCATTAGTAGCACCATAAATAGTGATGAGGAGAACCGCCATGTCGTCAAACCACCTGACACGCCGTACATTTCTCAATACGATAGGGGCCGCCGCCGCTGCTTCGCTCACGCCGGGGCAATCCCTCGCCGCCTCAAGCGCGCCCAAGAATATCGTATTGATCTATGCAGACGACTTAGGCTACGGCGACGTGAGTTGCTATGGCGCGACCAAATTCAAAACACCAAATATAGACCGCCTGGCGGCAAATGGAATTCGCTTTTCCAACGCGCATTCCTCCTCCGCCACTTGTACGCCGTCGCGTTATTCATTGCTGACCGGCGAATACGCCTGGCGCCGCAAAGGCACCGGCATCCTGCCCGGTAACGCGAAAATGATAATCGAGCCGGGCCGCGACACCCTGCCCTCCATGCTGAAAAACGCTGGCTACAAAACAGGCGTGGTCGGCAAATGGCACCTCGGCCTCGGCGATGGAACCCTCGACTGGAACAGCGACATCAAACCCGGGCCGAACGAAATCGGCTTCGACTATAGTTTTCTCATCCCCGCGACGGGAGACCGCGTCCCCTGCGTCTACGTCGAAAACCATCGCGTGGTTGACTATGATCCCAGCGACCCCATCGAAGTCAGTTTCGGCAAACCCATTGGCGATGAACCGACGGGCAAAGAACATCCCGAACTGTTAAAGATGCACCCCAGCCACGGCCATGACATGACCATCGTCAATGGCATCAGCCGCATCGGATACATGAGCGGCGGACAAAGCGCGCGTTGGGTCGATGAAGATATGGCGGACGTCATCACAAAAAAAGCCAACAAGTTCATCACCAATCACAAAGACGAACCGTTTTTTTTGTACTTCTCGACGCACGACATCCACGTGCCCCGCGTTCCACACAGTCGTTTCGTCGGGCAAAGCGGACTGGGGCCGCGCGGCGACGCCGTCATGCAACTCGACTGGTGCGTCGGTGAAATCATGGCGACGCTCGACCGCCTCGATTTAACGAACGACACGCTTGTTCTTTTTGCCAGCGACAACGGCCCCGTGGTTGACGACGGCTATCACGACCAGGCGGTCACGCGTCTGAACGGCCATACGCCTTCGGGCAACCTGCGCGGCGGCAAATACAGTTCGTTCGACGCCGGAACGCGCACCCCCTTTATCGCGCACTGGCCTGGACGCATCCAACCCGGCGAGTCGGACGCGCTGGTTTCACAGATCGACCTGTTCGCTTCCTTCGCATCGCTGACCGGGCAAGCGCTTTCAACAAAAGCCGCGCCTGACAGCCTGAATGCGCTGCCAACACTACTGGGCGAAACAAACATAGACCGCGAACATTTGATCGAACACGCAGGTTCACTGTCGATCATTCAAGGCGATTGGAAGTACATCGCTCCTAGCAAAGGCGCGACGTTCAACAAAAACGTAAGCATTGAATTGGGCAACAATCCCGAGCCGCAACTCTATAATTTAAAAGAAGACCTCGGCGAGACCAATAATCTTGCGGCGCAGCATCCTGAGATCGTACAAAAGCTGTCGTCCCTGTTGGCAGAAACGCGAAAAAACGGACGAACGCGCAAATAAACGGGGAAGAGTTGCGTTATCCATCTCTTATTGCGTGGTTAGTGATATACTAGAGAGGATCGCTTTTGTAATTTGAAAGCATCGAGAAAACACGAATTCGGGGGCGTAATGGTTTCGACGGGAATTACGCGCTTGTTGAGTGCATGCCGAGGTTCCGCAGGCCTCGTTAAAAAGGCGGACCTATTTAATTGCCAATGATCAAGCATTACCACTCGCTGCTTAATTAGTTAAGTAGCGGTCGCTTCGCCCGGTTTGGTCTCGTTGGCTGGGCTATGGCGTCATAAAGGCGAGAATAGCGGGTTGGAGTGTCTTCGACCAACCGGCGAATCTAAAGAGGGCTAACCGCGTTGCAAGCTGTCTGTGCGTTTCAACGCGGTGATTTCAAGCATAGACTACGCATGTAGGACTCTCCAAGTAAGGATTTTCGGACGCGGGTTCGACTCCCGCCGCCTCCACAGTTTCAAACGTACATCACTGCCCACTGCATTCATAATTTCCCACGCGGCAGGGTGGCAAGGGCAAGGCCGAATGAAATGAGGGCAGCCCTTGAGATCAATCAGGATGATTTGCTGGGTTAATTCGTAAAGTGGGATCAGTTCTCGGATTCAGACAATTGATTTGTAGTACAAATGATTAACTTTGCTTCAAGGGCTGGCCTACGGCCTTGCCCTTGCCGCCCCACCATCCGAGAAGTGAGTATTTACATTGATGAGTGTCCATGATTTTGACAACGAAAACCTAATTCCGGCATATCAAAAACTGGCAAACCAACTCAGGCATGGGTGCAACTCTGGGAGCGCCTGTGCATAAGGGCCTGAAAGCCCGCACTGAAGTGAGTAGAGTTGTACCCATGCCACAAGCAGATTTATGAGATAGTTTCTAGAAAATTCAATTCAATTTGTGAAAGAGTATCCAAATTTACGGAAGAACCTAAATTAAGATTGGTTTTCGGACGCGGCCTCCACAGTTTCAGACGCACATCACTACCCACTGCATCCATAATTCCTCACACGAAAAAATCACAACCTCCCATTCTCTCATTGCCGTTGACGGACAGCGCCCGCGTGGGAGAATAGCAATCATAATTTGATTTCAATTGTCAGGGGACGCCATCACATGAGAAAGAGCCTTGTTTTATCCTTAACCGGACACGACCGCATCGGCATCGTCGAAGAAGTCACCAAAGAAATCCTACCGTTCGGCGGCAATGTTGAATCCAGCCGCATGGCCCGCTTGGGCGGCGAGTTCGCTATGTTAATGCTCATCTCAGCGCCCGAAGAACAGGTCGAAACCTTAATCCAGCGCATTCAAGCGCTGCAAGATAACGGGTACATCGTCACGATATGTACAACCGAACCGGGCGATCCCAATAAATTTCAAGAGTGGTCCACGTTACAAATTGAAGTGTTTGGCGCTGACCATGAGGGCATCATCCATACCATCACTCAGCGACTGGCCGAGTTAAAAATTAGCGTCGAAACAATGGACACTGGCATGTCAGAAGCGCCGCTGAGCGGTTCGCCCTTGTTTATGATGTCAGCGACAGTGATGGCCCCGCCTGAATTATCGTTGTCGAATCTTCAAGATGATTTAGAGAAAATTAGCGACGCATTAAACGTCGACATCGACGTTTCGCTTTGGTTAGACGACGACGCCGAATTTGAAGGCGAATAATTATTCGCTTTCGACTCGCTCAAAAAACATCATGTGTTGCCAGGGGAGGCCGTCATACTCGCCCGCCAGTTGAAAGCCGTTGGCGGTATATTCTTTAAGAATTTGCCGTTTGCTCATTTTGTGCAGCGGCTTGATAGGTACATCAGCGTCTTCTTCTCGATACTCCAATAACGCAATGCGCCCCTTCGGCTTTAAACTCGCCCGAAGCGCTTGCAGCATTTCCTGCGGATGCGACAACTCATGATACACATCAACCATCAATATCAAATCGAATTGGCTCTTCGGAAGTTTGGCGTCGTTTTGCGTACTGAGTACAGGCGTGACGTTTTTTACGCTGGCTGCATTTGCCCGCATTCGTAGTAAATCCAACATCTCCTGTTGAATATCGACCGCAAAGACGCTGCCGGATTCACCAACCCGTTCCGCCAGTTTCAATGTATAAAATCCATTGCCGCTGCCAAAATCACAGACGGTCATGCCCGGTTTCACGCCCAGGTTCGCGATGACGTCTCCGGTTGATTCTTCGCGCTGGCGCGACTCGCGCATCAACCATTCCGCGCCGGAATAGTGCATGGTCTGGGCAATGCTCCGCCCCATGTATTCGCGGCAGAGCGCAGCATTCGGCAGCGCGAGCAGCGCAATTGCCAGAATGCAGCCAAGCCAAATTCGAGCCTTAAGTAATTGCATGGTTACCACTCATATATGTATACGGTCTTATAGGCGTGGGGGCAACTCAGTGAGCGCCTGTGCAAAAGAGCCTGAGAGCCCGCACTGAAGCGAACAGAGATGTACTCGCGCCTTTAATCCTCACTTCGCTCGATGCGTTACAGATCACCGACGATCAATCATCATACAATAAAAAAGGGCGGCCTCAAAAGACCGCCCCTTCGTATTGGACTGGATTCGGGCGCAGTGCGCTGCGTCCCTGTATCAACTAATACAACGCCCAAGCGTCAACGGAGACAGGCTTCATATCAAGCGCGAGTTGAACAGCGGCCGCCATGTCGAGGCGTCCGTATCCATATTGCTGATTGAACCCATTGGCGTCATAGGGGAGGTTGCCGATTTTCACGGACGTTTGGCGCAAGACGCTGACAATTTCATCGCTGGATAAATCCGGGTTTGCTGAAATCACCATTGCGATGACGCCTGCCGCTAACGGGCAAGCGGATGACGTCCCGCCGAATGCAGCGCCTTCAGCAAGCGTGTAGTCTGAATCAGGATCATAGCCCATGCCGCTGCCGGTCACGTCTGTCGTGATAATGCCGAGCGAGCCGCCGTCGCTGGGCGCAACAAAGTGAATTTGCGGCCCCCACTGGCTATAGGTAGAACGAACGTCAAAGTTGTTGCTGGCTCCGATGTTAATCACATTGGGATGTAAGTTTTCACCCGCAATCGGGAACAGGTTTTCGGCGACTTCGCCGCTAAATGGAAAATCAAAAAAGTCTTCTCCACCGCCGCCGGGGTTTTGCGTATCGGCGACATAGGCTGAACCAAATAGCTCTTCGCCGTCTAAAAGAACATACAACACGTCTGCAAATTCTTCTGTACTCGCGCGGAAATTAAACGTCAGGATGCCTTCGCTGGGCAGATTGACTTCCCAGGTCATCCCACTCGTCTGGTTGTCGCCAATGGCGCCGCTTTGGAACACATAACCGCTTTCGGTCAGGTCTGATTCAACAATGACAAATGGAACATCACCGTCGCCAGTCACATCAAACGGAAATTCTTCGTCAAAGGGCGTGTCGATGTAAGCGTCTTCCAGTTCTTCGCCCGAGTCAACATCATAAACAGACGCCCGTTCGATCCATACCTTATCCTGACCGCCCGAACCAGAACTGTCTTTCTCATAAACGAACCGAATCGTATGTTGGCCTGCAGAAACGACTTCATCCGATTCAAATGTCAAAAATGAAGTCGCGCTGTTGCCGCTGGCGAACAAGACCGGTATTTTTAAGGCGCCGCGCTTTGATTCGTCCGAGGTCGCGAAATCGAGCGCACTCGAAACCGCATCGCTCAACACCGGCCCGCCCCACGAGTTGTTCATCACGTCGCCGTATTTCGCGGCGTAACGAATCGCGTCGGCAAAACTGGCTTCTTCGGCTTCTGCGTCTGGAAATGTGTCATTGCCGCCCAAGTCGATTCGCACAGGCAATACAGATACGCCGTAAGCCGCGCCGACTACGCCGAGGCCATTGTTTCCAATCGCCGCAGCAACGCCCGCAACCGAAGTGCCGTGCGCATCATCCGCTGTTGGAGGGCTCGGATCATTGTCGCCGCTGCCAAAATCCCAGCCATTGATGTCATCCACAAGACCGTTGTTGTCGTCATCCACGCCGGGGGTTCCATTGGCTTCGATCTGGTTCACATAGATATTCAAATCTGGATGGCTGATATCAATCGCGTCATCCACAACCGCGAGCACAACGTCCGCGCGCGGGGTATGAAGGTCCCAGGCGGCTTCTGCGTTTACATCCGCGCCCGGGACGCCGTCGCCCTGGCCTGTATTGCTGAGATGCCACTGGTCGCCGTACAACGGATCGTTTGGCGTAAAGCGCAACTTGCGCTGCTGAATGAAATTAGGGTTCGACCAAATGACGTTTTCGTCATCGTTTAACGCGTCTGAAATAACAAATGGGTCGTCATTCGAAGACAACCGCAAAATGAATTCATCGTCGGTATAAAGCAATGGACGAACAACGCTCAACCCATAACTTTGCGCCAATTGAAATACATTCACGCCCGCTTGCAACTTCACAATCACTTCCGGCTTGGGATAAACCAAATAACCATTCGAAGCATAACGGTACACCGGATAGGCAAAGCGCACGCCGGAGGTCGCTTTCAACATGGTTTGAACGCCGGGCAATCCCAACGAGGCTTTTGCTCTGGAGGATTGAGGGTCTGTATTGACGACTGCGTATTGCTCTCCAAGCATGTTGACGGATTGTACGCCGGATACGGCTTCCAGCGCATATTGCACTGAGCCGTTCGGCCCCAATGAAACCGTCGAAGGCAAACCGACAAAATACGCGCCTTCAACAACTGTTAACTTATGTTGCTTGCCGTTGCTCTGAAACTCCGCCGCTTGCGCATTGACGAAAACGAACGCAACGACTCCTAGCATGAGTAAATAATTCAACCGCATGTAATTCTCCTTTATCTTCTTTGAATTGAGCATGAACAAATTCACAGGATGAATGGGCATTGAAGGACAAAAATTCTACCCGAATGGGATAAATCCACCAAGGAAGATAAAGCATTTTATTTATAAAAGCAACAAACCATTACGCACCACGTATACCTTAATAAGAAATACGTGGTGCGTAATTGACGTCATATTATTTACAGTTCATCCGATACGTGAGTACCTACATTGATGGATGGACATGATTTAGGTTAAGAAAACCTATTCCTGCATATCAAAAATTGATAAACCAAATATAGGCATGGGTGCAGCTCTGGGAGCGCCTGTGCATAAGGGCCTGAACGCCCGCACTGAAGCGAGCAGAGTTGTACCCATGCCACATGCAGCGAAATCTCAATTGAACCGGTAAATGAATATCTAAATTGATGGATGGCTTAGGAAATCTATTCCGGCATGTCAAAAATTGACAAACCAAATCAGGCATGGGTGCAACTCCGGGAGCGCCTGTGCATAAGGGCCTGAAAGCCCGCACTGAAGCGAGCAGAG
>JAVCCE010000017.1 GCA_030765645.1 Candidatus Hinthialibacter antarcticus
ATTGCGTGAAGAGAACCGTCGCCTAAAGTTGGAGCGCGACATCTTAAAAAAAGCGACGGCCTTCTTCGCCAAGGAAACGCCTTTTGGTTCGCCGAAATGAAGGCGTACCTCATTGCGATTCCTTGGCGAAGAAGGCCGTCGCTTTTTTTAAGATGTCGCGCTCCAACTTTAGGCGACGGTTCTCTTCACGCAATTGCTTCACTTCAGCGCCTGGCCCTTCACCCGGTTTGAACGCGGCGGCGTCTTCATCCTGCAACTGCTTCTTCCAGCGCCACAGCATGTTCTCGCGAATGCCCAGGCTTTCGGCGGCTTGGCGTACCGTATAGCCTTGCTTGGTTACCAAACCCATGGCGTCCACTTTGAATTCACGACTGTACTTCCGACGATTCTCACTCATCTCAAATCCTCGCTTTCACGCTCTAGACTCCCTTAAACCACTGTCCGTGAAAACGAGGGTGTCTAGCCCCCATTTTTCGTGCCAGTAGAAGTGAGGCTAGACACATACACTAAAGCTGAGCAATACGCTTCGCTTTACTCGGGACAAAGTTCTGAGTTGCAACGTACGGCAGGTATGTTGTTAGCAATGTTGATTTGAAAGTAATTTTTCTAAGGTTGACATTTTATAGGCTTCAATGTAAATACTTTTTTAACTAGTGACAACATGTTAGCATTTCGGGGCGGTCGTTCTGTACTTGTGCGCTAGTCGTTCTGCTGCGAAGAAACTTCAGCGAAGCCACTGATACTAATTGCTGGAAGCGTTTGTTTCAAAGACGATCTAATCAACCAAACTGAAGACTAAATCATCAGCTTTCAAAGAGGAACGAACAAATTATTTATCTGGGTATGCAAATAAAAGTGAACTCAAATATACAAAAAATTCTTTTTTTTTGACACTGAAACCACTGGTCTTTATCGTCAAAGCCTTCCACTTGATCATCACAACCAACCAAGAATTGTCCAGATAGCAGCGATCTTATCCGACTCTAGCCAAAGAATATTAGACAGCTTTTGCATTTATGTGAAAAGTGATGTATCAATCCCTATTTCTACTACAAAAATTCATGGAATAACAAATGGGATATTGGAAAAAAAGGGATTATCACAAATAGATGCAATTAGAAATTTTGAAAAACTTGCAGAAGAATCTGATTTATTTGTTTGTCATAATGTCAATTTTGATTTGAACTTAATACGCGCAATGTTCGCGCGGAATTCCATTAGTTTCCCATGGGAGTATAAGCCATCATTCTGCACGATGAAGGCTTATACTCCCATATGCAAGATCCCTGGTAATCATGGGGAATATAAGTATGCTTCACTTCTTGAAGCATACTACCATGTTTTTAAGGAAGATTATTCTGGCAGACATCATGCTTTAAACGATGTGAAAGCTACGATGAAATTATTTTATTCTTTGCGACCGCAACATAAGTAGAAGCATGTTACGGTTCATCCCCACATGCGTGGGGAATACAGTGTATAACCATTATTCTCTGGATGGTTTTTCGGTTCATCCCCACATGCGTGGGGAATACGCTACCCGCCGGGTAGTCAACCCCTTATCTTACGGTTCATCCCCACATGCGTGGGGAATACAACTCCACTTGGGCCTCGGTAGCCACATGGACCGGTTCATCCCCACATGCGTGGGGAATACTTGGTGTGGGTTGCCGCGCTCCGCGAGACCGTCGGTTCATCCCCACATGCGTGGGGAATACAAGAGAATCCGCAACAATCAAAGGAATGGTCTCGGTTCATCCCCACATGCGTGGGGAATACATTACGCCGGAACACCACGTTTCCAAGCATCTCGGTTCATCCCCACATGCGTGGGGAATACATCGCCTTTGGTTCCTTTGCGGGTTGCGCCGCCGGTTCATCCCCACATGCGTGGGGAATACGCCTAGTTCGCCTTCGTCCCAATCTAAGTTTACGGTTCATCCCCACATGCGTGGGGAATACTTCCAACGCCGCTTGGAGAAGTTCAATCCGATCGGTTCATCCCCACATGCGTGGGGAATACCACGTGGCCTATGCCGCTAGGGGTGGACTAGGCGGTTCATCCCCACATGCGTGGGGAATACCTTCACTGATGAATGTGAGTTGAAGGAACCGACGGTTCATCCCCACATGCGTGGGGAATACTTGTTCTGCATCACTGCGATCGTCGAATGATTCGGTTCATCCCCACATGCGTGGGGAATACGTTTTCCAACCCCGCAGAATTAACGGTAGCGTCGGTTCATCCCCACATGCGTGGGGAATACGGATTAGGTTTGGCTCTATTTGCGCCTCTTGCCGGTTCATCCCCACATGCGTGGGGAATACAACACACGCGGCGCCGTCATCCCACACTAATACTGGTTCATCCCCACATGCGTGGGGAATACACTCCCCATGGGTGGTTGCATCCTCAGACGAACGGTTCATCCCCACATGCGTGGGGAATACTTGGGCGGCGGTATCGCTCAGATGAACACATTCGGTTCATCCCCACATGCGTGGGGAATACACAAATCGCAGACGGTGTCATCGCAGGGGTCTCGGTTCATCCCCACATGCGTGGGGAATACTCGTCATTGTCGCTCAACACGGCGAGAACGGTCGGTTCATCCCCACATGCGTGGGGAATACAACGCCTGGACGATGTTTTGCATACAATAGGTCGGTTCATCCCCACATGCGTGGGGAATACTCCTATCTTATTCGGGATTGAACGCTCATAAACGGGGTTCATCCCCACATGCGTGGGGAATACACCGGGCGGGTGACGGAGCGGTCGCTGTTTATCGGTTCATCCCCACATGCGTGGGGAATACGGCGTTCCTGGCGCGAATACAGTCTATGCGTACTTGGTTCATCCCCACATGCGTGGGGAATACACCTGTTGCCCGACCGCCTAAAATTGCATGGTCGGTTCATCCCCACATGCGTGGGGAATACGAGGCTGGGTGAGGGCCGTTACGCCGTTCTCTCGGTTCATCCCCACATGCGTGGGGAATACAACGGCTTGTCTTTGGAGAGTCTCACACAGCGCGGTTCATCCCCACATGCGTGGGGAATACGCGCTCATCCATGCGAGCGTTCGGTTCATCGGCGGTTCATCCCCACATGCGTGGGGAATACTTGCTTTAGAATCTTTTCGCCTTTTACCAAGACGGTTCATCCCCACATGCGTGGGGAATACACATTTCCGCAAGCGTTCGCGGCGAACGATACCGGTTCATCCCCACATGCGTGGGGAATACATTTTCGTTGCAGCGGCTATTGGCGCTGTATGCGGTTCATCCCCACATGCGTGGGGAATACGATTCCTATTGCGGTGGTAGAACGGAATGTTTCGGTTCATCCCCACATGCGTGGGGAATACCGTTAATGAAACAGGATTACAAAACCTTAAACCGGTTCATCCCCACATGCGTGGGGAATACGCGTCGTTTGTTTCGTCATTTTGATACCTATCCGGTTCATCCCCACATGCGTGGGGAATACATCTCATCGAGTTGTTGGTCAAAGACATCGGCCGGTTCATCCCCACATGCGTGGGGAATACGTTGCAATATCAGTGAAATGGTGTCCAGGAGTCCGGTTCATCCCCACATGCGTGGGGAATACTTTTTAACGTCGTCACCGTCATTGTCGCCGTCCGGTTCATCCCCACATGCGTGGGGAATACTGTACATTGCGTGTTACCAATCACCTGTTTGACGGTTCATCCCCACATGCGTGGGGAATACCGCCCGAAAACACAACCGGCAGCAAGTCCGCGCGGTTCATCCCCACATGCGTGGGGAATACAAATCCCTTTTGGTTTCTCGTTCTCATTCATGCGGTTCATCCCCACATGCGTGGGGAATACTTGTGAAGACCGAGACCGAGGCGAGCGGATGGCGGTTCATCCCCACATGCGTGGGGAATACGCCTTGAGCGTCACTTATTCGGCGATGGCGACCGGTTCATCCCCACATGCGTGGGGAATACGCCGCCACGACGCTACCGACGATGTCTTCGTTCGGTTCATCCCCACATGCGTGGGGAATACGGAGAATTTGGCGGGCTTGGGTTGTATGAAAACGGTTCATCCCCACATGCGTGGGGAATACTTAGCCTCTTGTATCTTTTGCTTTACATTGACCGGTTCATCCCCACATGCGTGGGGAATACAAACGATGAATGGTTAGGCAAATTCATCAGCGCGGTTCATCCCCACATGCGTGGGGAATACGATGTTAATTGTGTTTGGCATAATGGGCCTCGCGGTTCATCCCCACATGCGTGGGGAATACGGTATTGCGATTTTCTTAGTGTTTGTCGGTGTCGGTTCATCCCCACATGCGTGGGGAATACGTTTACTGCAATCAGTTCTTTGGTCGCTTCCTCGGTTCATCCCCACATGCGTGGGGAATACCGTACCCCCGGATTCAACCCCACCTTTGACCTCGGTTCATCCCCACATGCGTGGGGAATACACTTGAAAAACACAGAACTTAGCCCTCAATATTGCGTCTAAGTCTTAATGCAATATTAAGGGGTTATTTCGTGTATTGGTGAATTACTTTTCTCTTTATGTTTATCAGGTTTAGTGATCAGTTGCAACCCATCCCAGTCTGTCACAATACGAGACGGGTCATTTCGGTAGTCAATTTTATATCCTTGTTCGGTGTTGGTTCTCCAAATCAACATACATGCGCCATTTTTTACACGTTCACTCACTTTTGTCCACAGTTTTTCTCTGACCTTCGCTGACACACGTCCAACAAAAACGCCTGCTTTGGGTTCGATAAGCCATCTTGTGAGTTCGCCCCGAAGCGACGGTGACACTCGTTCAAGAATCATGACGATCATTATTGTCTCCTTCTTCAGAAGAATTTTCGCCATAGGCTTTTCCGCCTTCGACGCCTTTTGACTGCGCCGGGTCCCAGAGTTGACCAGGCAAGGCAGGGTCAGAATCAAATCCATAGTCATCATCAAGCGGAGGTTCGATATCAAAAACATGGTTCAAATCATCTGCGATTCGAGAGAGAAGTTTTGTCTCGGCAAAATAGTCGCGGCAGGCGTAGCGCGCTTTGCGCTCTACATTGGTTGGTTCAGCAGCGGCGACTTCAAACGCGGTTGGGACGGTAATATCAGTTTTATACAGATCAGCCAGGTCATAGACAAACGAGAGTTGTTTGCCAAAATGGATGAACCCGAGCGCGGTTGAGAACCCCATGGCGATAATGGCCGCATGACACACGCCGTATAAGCACGAATTGGCGCATGACAGGGCTTTGTTGACCGGATCAGACTTGTTCCAGCCGTCTCGCTTATAATTACGGCCTTCCCAGGGTACGCCGGTTTCTTTAGAACATTTCGCATAGGTTGAGCGAACGCGAACGCCTTCCATCCCTCTGATTTGTTGAAGAGAGAGCGACTCATCGAGCGTTTCGTTAAAGCGCATGTCATAGAGCCGCCTGACGACTTTCATTCTCGAGGGGTGATGAGAAAATAAACGCGCTTGTTTTTCGAGATTGGCCGCGTTTCGAGTTTCGCCCATACCGGATGCATAAAATCTCACACCTTGCTCTCCACACCATGCGGTCAAACATCCACAGTCAGCCAGAGTCAGAATGGCGCTATGGGTGATTCGTGTGCCCGGCCCTAACATCAAGAGCGAAAGCGAGGCGCATGGAACGGGGGTGATGCCTGAGTCGTCGTGGATGGCGATTGCCTTAGCGTCTTTATCGATCTGGGCGTGTTCCACATATAAGTAGCTCCAACTGTCTTTTACTTTGGGGAGTTCATGCAAATCTTGGATGCGCATTGTTTGCCTCCATCGTTGTGGTTGCGTAAAACGCCCCTCAGACCCTTTAAAGCATTCAAACCTGATTGTCAAAGAGCGAAGTCGCGTGCGCAACTTTTTTTAGCGATTTATTAACTGCCCCGTTTGATTGAAAGCAAACCAAAGCCGTAGGCTTTCGCCGGTCCAATTCCCTTTCTGAGCGCATCTTGGAACAGGTCAACGTTCGTGATTCGCAAACGGCCTTCATACAAGACAGAGTGAAAGGTCATGCGGTGAGTGTTTTTCTCGCCCACCTGCATCGCAGTTTCGGTGAGTGATCTCATATCAAGAACGTCTTGATTTAACGCGACTGAGAGCAAAGTGAAGCCAGCCTGATCTCCCTTGCGTTTGAGCCAATCGATTTGTTCGCGGTCGCCGCGAATAGGTTCCCGGCGTCCATTGGATTTCGTTCCATCAGGATTGGATTTGGTATTCACTTTTCGCGTTGGATTAGCGCGAAGACGAAACGATAAGACCTGCTCTTGTTTGAGGCCTTGATAAGCGCTCTCGACTGATTTAATGTCGCGAGCCTCTTCGTATGAAACAAAGTAGCGTTTGAAGCGTCCCTCAATATTTGACCAGTCAGGCTTTATATTCGATTGCGCCAAGACGACCGGCATTCTGGCTCGCGGATCAATGTCGGTTCGGTGGAGCAATCCAACACTATTTCGTGGGAAATCGCTTTTTTCATCAAACTCAAACGCCCGCAGTAACGTGCGATGAAGGTTGTGGCAGTCGCTCAGGTCTTTTTGGACTTGCCGGTTTTCAGGATTTAGCATGAGACGCGAGAGATACATTGCGCTCCTCCTTTCCATCATCAATGGGGAAACCATCAATCAATTGCGATTTGACGTAGCGCAGCCGAAAGCAGCGGTCATGCTTGATAAACGAAACGGGGAGGTCCATGCGGGCGACGCCCTCATCAGGCTCGCACTCAATCACCATGCGTAGTTTGTCTTTTGGAGTCTTTAAACTTCGTTGTCGCCATGGGACTGCTTGTAGTACAGACGGACAATCGCCTTCTTTCACGCCAAGCGACAAGGGCGCCTCGGGCGGAAAGGCTTTGCGGCCCAGATAGAGCGGCCAATGAGGATTGAGCAACGCATGATGAATTTGGCGCAGCAACTCGTCGGGGCCTTCAAGCGCGACGTGAAATTCCGCATCGGCTAAGTAATAGCGATTGGAGACGACCGTTTCGCCAACTTTGCCCTCTGATTTGAGAACGCCGTATTTCTTCACGCCGGGGATATCGCCGCCTCCGGCGGTTTGGTAGTCGCGGCTTATGATACCGTCATGGTCAATGCGCACCGCCATCTTTAGTTCAGCCAACGGGCGTATGCCGTCTTCGTCGGCGCGGTCGACGCCCAGCGCGGCGCAGAGCAATCCAACTACGCCGCTTTTTGACGGTTCGCGACCCGCGTCGCGTTCGGTGAAGCGGCTTTGCGTTCCCCAGGATTGCATGGGGGCCGCGAGCCGCAATAGCAGGCAACTCATGACAACGCCCCTTTGACCCGAGCGACGAGTTCATTGAAGTTGTCTACCTTGCCCTGAAGGTTGGCGGGTTCGATTTCTTCAAGCGAGCAAAACGCGCTGGCAGTCGGCTCGGCGCCGTACATGGCGGATAGTTTGCCCCAATAGGAATCCAGCGCTTCGATGGAATGTTTCGCCAAACCGCTGCCGTTGGCGCGGACGGGCGATTCAAACGCATTCGCCAGAGACCAGGGAGCGCCGCTATCGCGGACCACGGCGTAGACGAAACTCGGAGGATTGTGGGCTGCGAAAGTGTTTTGTTTCCCTGTCGGGATGGCTTCGGGCAAAGCGCGCAGGAAGGCTTCGACGGTATTCATTGCGAGTTCCTGATCGCCGCCCAGGTTTTTCAGAAGTTTTTTCCAATGGATAACGGCGTAGCGATAAAAGCAGGCGCTGTTAAACTCAACCACGCCCATCA
The DNA here is from genome assembly GCA_030765645.1 of Candidatus Hinthialibacter antarcticus. NCBI lineage: Bacteria > Candidatus Hinthialibacterota > Candidatus Hinthialibacteria > Candidatus Hinthialibacterales > Candidatus Hinthialibacteraceae > Candidatus Hinthialibacter > Candidatus Hinthialibacter antarcticus. The sequence continues at coordinate 7,770 of JAVCCE010000017.1, forward strand.
TGTCGGCGCCGGTTTCGCCGTCTTCTTGGAGGTCATCGACGGCGGTGAAGAAATCCATTTCTTGTTCGACTTTGTGGGTGGAAATCGCATGAGCAACCTGGCAAGCCGCGTCTATATTCATTTTCTGTGCATTAGCAAGCATTCTACCAAAAAGAGCTATGTCTGGAGTTTGAGGGAATTTTTCGTAAGAATTTAAGAATTCTTTGGTGAATTTCTCTTTATCTGCTTTTTTCTTCGCTTTTGAAATGGCATCAAAGTTAGCATCAATAAAATTTATGAGGGAATTTAAATCTTCTTCTGTTAACCAACTTGTAGCTGCACATTTTTGATACTCCTTCTCTTTCTCTTTGCCCTCTTTCTCATCGTTACTGCTCTTTATGAGTGAACTAATAAAATTGCCAAGGGTAGTTGCGATTTTTTTGTCTTTTGACTTTGATTCAACGATCTCCTCTAGTTTAGAAATTTGCCATCTTGTTCTATTGGCAAGGTTCGTATCTAGAGTATTCTTAAAAATATCCTCGTGTCTTATGGCGCGTTTGATGCACTGACTGGAGATGCGGGCGCGGCGCACGCCGCCGAAGATGCAGTCTTTGGGCGTGTTGGTGTCGTCGCGATTCAAGCAGGATGGAGCGAAATTTTGAATGACGTGAGTTTCGATAAACATGGTCGTATCCCTTTCGGTCTTTTAGTTTTCGTTGGATTGGTCTTCGGTTTTTGAATACGCCCAGAATGAGCGCGCCCATTGTTCTTGTACGGTCCGCCGGTCGCTGTCCCACCAGCGCAGATCGTCTAACAACTGCGCGTAATCGACGCCGACGCCTTTTGACTTCAGCAAACTGACGGCATGGCGCAGCCGTCCTGGCAATTCCTCACGATTGGCGTTGAGCAGGTTCACGAAACGCTTTTCAAGGCTGGAACTTTTTTCAGCGTCCATCCAGATGGAGTGAAAAGACGCACCCAAATTGCCGATGGTCTGGTGCTCGTCGTGCAGAGCGAACAACGACGCAACCAAATAGATCTCATCGCGTTCACGCAACGTTGTCTTGTCGCCAAGAAAACGCCCGACGTATGGATAAACGTCGGCGACGGTCCCCGGCGGCTTACCAAGCCCACGGCGCAGGTGGGCGAGGGCGCCTCGGTTCTGCTGCTGTTTGAGCGACAGCAGGTAATCAATGAATGGATGACTTCGGTCACTGGGCATAAGACTTTTCCTCCTCCATTTCGGACGATTGATGATTTTGTTCGGGGAACAATTGTTTGAGTTCGTAAGATAATTTGCGGCGGGCTTTGACGGCGGCTTGCAGCGAGCGCGCGGAACCGTCGAGACCGCGAAGGGTTATTTCGAGCGCATCGCGGGCCGTTTGCTGCAAGGCCTTCGCCCATTCGCTTTGGGCCGGTTCTATGTCATTCGGAAGGCCCAGATACAGATCATAAAAAGCCGGTTCCAGTCGCGCCCAAAATTCCCGCGAGGAAGGGAAACTATTACGCAATTCCGTGACCTTGTTTCTGTCAGGCGTCCGGTCTGAACCGTCATACGGGGCGAGTAAATCAGATGCAAGAAACCAAAGTGTTTTGTTATGAAGCGACTTGTAAGTTTCTTCTGCAAGCGTGAGGTTTCGTTCGAGAGTAAAGACCGTGTTTTCGTCTTTGAGGTATACAATTGGGAGCGGGAACCGTTCATGACGCCAAATGTTGATTTTGGCTGCTTTACGATCATCCGGTTTGAAGCCGAGTATTTCGAGAGATATAGAGTGAAACTTCAGTTCTTTAAATTCAAATATAGCATTTTTGTATTGGCATACTGTTTCAGCAGGTTTTTTTAGTTGCGCTCCAATATGAATCAAGACAGAACTGTCGCGCCACAATGCTCTTTCTTCTTTTATTCGAAGTGGAATCCAACCGCTTTGTTCATCTTTTTTGACGTAACTAAGCATTGGGTCAAGCCATGGACCTTCTGTTATCGCTACACCTTGTTGAATTTGAACAGAATCGACTTTGCCTCTCTCATTGCAATTGAGTTTTAATCGTCTAGCGGGAATTGTCAGCAAATCCAGGTAGCCATACGGCAGACGTTTTTGTGGTACGATTTCATCCTGCTCCCAACTTGGAATATCTTTATACGTTGGGATAATCGTTTCTGGATATTCTTCTCCATAGCAACAGACGAGATTTAAGCAAAACGTTTCAAAAAGCGTTTTGCCTTTTAGTAACACCAAAGAGCCTCTTACTAATACTGCATGACTTAAAGGAAATGGTTTCGAGACGCCGCCTCCAACTGCAAAAGATTGAGTTGCAACAACATATCTTGCTGCATTTGCTGCGCTCCACTCTGGCGATTCGATAGATGTTGTGTGGTCAAATAATGTGTCATTGTTTCCCGACGCCATTTCTTGCGCTAATTTTGATAAAGAGTGCTTTTCTGCGTGAATCACTTCATCATCAATAGACTGATAAAATGGCCGCTCAGGATGAAAGAGGTCGAATCGCTCTTTCCAGTTTTCAAAGTATGAGTCTAATACGCCATCATCGAATTGGCCTTTTTGATAAAGCGCAAACCAACAATCCAAATCTTCAGGACCGAAGTTGCGATGAAGAATCGCAAGCAACAAGCGATGAAGCGAAGCCGTAACCAGGGGAGACTGATGACTGATTTCGCGCAATTGATGAGACTGCCGCAATACGTCGAGCAAGCCAAGTTCTTTTAGGTTCCCGTTTGAATCAATGCAGGGAATCCAAGGCTCGTGAATGAGATTAAAAGACGCCATCCTCTTTCTCCTTTATCATATTTTTAATTGTTATTCCTAATTCAGGATCATATTCGAGTTGTTTGATATCTGCGTCATAAATGCTGTTTTCAAATACGACGGCTCTGTAATGGCGCAATATCCGATGCGTCTTCCATTCATTGGGGATCAACCCTTCAGGCAAATCATTTGTGCAGCCAAAGTACGATAATGAAACTGAAGATGAGATCAGTTGCTTGACTTTTTCAGATCGTGCTTTGCCCTCTTGCGGTAATTTTTTTTCATCTTCTGAAGCAAGGCAGACGATTTGAAGAGAGGGTGAAGTCAAACGCGTATCTGCTCGTAGTGAATGGTGTACATCGGGATTGTCTTCATCTAATTCGCGGTTCCATGAGGAAAGCGCATTTTTGCTTGATGGTTTTTTGATGGTTATACCGTTTGCTATGCTTTTGTGTTCATTTATTTTTTCTTCTGAACGGACTTTCGCATCGCGCAATCGGTCATCGGCATCTTCGCTCAGGTCTCCGTAAACGCTTTCGATGAGGGATTCAAAATCGCCGGGAGAGGCGATGGTTGTGCGGTCGCGCAGCGCGCACCAACTGCGCAGCATAATGTATTCATCGTAGAATTTTGCGGAAAACACCGGGCCGTCGGTGCTATCGTTTGGCTTAACGATGCAGAGAGTTGGTTCGCGCAATGGCTTGGGACGCTTTTTGGCGTATTGTTTGTGACGGTGAAGGCGACCGGAGCGTTGAAGAATCAAGTCAACCGGCGCCATGTCGGTCATCATGAAATCAAAATCTAAATCCAGGCTTTGCTCGACAACCTGTGTGGCAATCAGCACCGATTTCTTGGGGCGCGTTTCGCGGCGCTTACCGAACTGGGTCACGAATTTTGTTTCTAACTCAAACCGCTTTCCCATAGGAAAACGGGCATGGAATAGCCCCAATTCAATCTCATCATCAATGAAAGACTGTTTGCAATGACAGTAAACCTCTTGCGCCCGCGTGACTGTATTGCAGATGTACACTGCGCAACCGCCTTCGCGCAATGCCGTTTTTAAGCAGTCGCATATCTCGCCATATTCATCTTCGACCCATTTTAAGCGCACAACGGATTTGCGTTCTTGCGACGCAGGAACATGGATGCACTCCACTTGATTATCTTCCGTGGTCAGCGTGACGCGGGGATACGGCGTTTCATTCGGGGATTCCAATTTTTTTGCGCCAAATGCGGCAATCATTTTCTCGCGCGTCTTCGCCGGTAGTGTGGCGGACAGTATGACGACAGTGCAATTGAGCGCCGACAACCACTGCAACAGGCGCTCGAACAAAGTGAACATATATGCGTCATACGCGTGTACTTCATCAAAAATGATCGTTTTTCCCGCCAAGCCAAATAGTCGCAAAAACCCATGCCGCACTTGCAGGACCGACGTTAAGGCCTGGTCGACAGTGCCGACGGCAAACGGCGCTAACAGCCCCCGTTTTGGTTGAGAAAACCAATCCATTGCAGCAACGCCGCTATGATTGTCGCCATCTTGTTGAATCGCCGCCGCTCGCATGGTGTGATAGTCGTCATTCAGCAGCACATGGCTATGTAAAAGCAAGTTGTAGAATTCTTGCCCTGGGTGGCGCCTACGTAAGAATTCTTCGGTGCGGCTGTATAACTGGTTGCTGGCTGCCATCGTGGGGAGCGCAAAATAGACTCCACTTTGATCACGTTCATTGCGCCAATATTCATGCAGAAACAATGCGGCTTCGGTTTTGCCTTCACCCATGGGTGACTCAATGATAGCGAAGCGTGGTTGAGATTTTGTTGCATCCTTGGCTCGCGACTGGATTTTTTCCTGGAGCGGTCTCGGTGAAAAACTGAAGAGCGATTGGAAGATGACGGGTTGTTTTTCTAATGAATAACCCGTCCAGCGAATTTTATTTAATGCATCTTTGGCCTTTTGATTGCTTTGCTTCCAATAGTCTTCTAGGTTGTCGCAATCGGGTTGGTAACCGAAAAAAATGCTGTTCGATGCGATCCAATCAGCGAGACAAACAAAGCCCGCCAACCAAAACGCAGATGCGTTGTCCTCTTTTGTTAATGTCGGCCAATTATCTTGAGGGTGAATTATATCAAATAAACATTGAGTAACTTGTATTCTTGCATCGCTCCAAATTTTTGCCCGATCTTCTTTTGCTTTAAGATGTCTGGAAGTGTTATTAATGTCGCCTGGTCTTGGGAATACACCGTGATGTCCACCGAGAATGAATTGAATTTGACGTAATGAATCTCTTTTGCAAGATGCAAGGAGGCCGTCCAGACATTCCGGCAAAACCGCTGCCGAGACAAACCCGTGAGGGAGGCGATCATTAGATGAACTCGAAAGCGTTTGATATGCATTTTGTTGAATGAGAAAATCTTGGGTTTGTCTCGGCGCGCAGTCCATGCATTGGAAGTAGGGATTTAACTTCCCTATATCATGCAACGCTGTGATGAATGAAAGCCAATGAGGAGCGTATTCAATATTTGTATTCGTTTGGTGGGCCCAGTGTTGAACATCTGGTCGCAATCGTTCAGAATGGGCAAGTTGAAGACCAACTGCAGCGGAATCAATCAGATGCAAGATTAATGAATGGAATTCTTCATCATCAGTCGTTTTGGCCCACAAACTAAATAAATCAATATCAAAAGTGTTCATTATCCAATCCCTATTCGATTTTACATGACTCTATAACCTCCACCTGACATCTACTGTCACCCTAAAATAGAGAAGTCAATTTCAAACAGGAGTGATACTGTTTAAAGTCCACTTTCAAATCTACCCATCGTTGCCATCCATGGCGCATTTATTATTAAACATGTAAAGGGAAAAGATCAAGGTGAATTGAATAGTATCTCTAAAGTCTTAAATTGCTCATCATATTTGGTTCGATTGCTTTCTTTTAATGTCCGTAGGTTTTGTAGTTTCCATTGTACGGCGGGGAATCGCTCGAAGTCGTATATCTCCCAGGCAGGTTCAAGATTCAATACGCTGAGCAGGAACGCTTTATCTTGATCTGACAGTGATTGATGAATGGTATTGATCAATGAGTCTCTTGTCTCACCGAATTCTTCATAAGAAAACAGTTCTTCAGACATCCCTTCAAACTGGGTGCTCATCGTTTTTCGTTGGTCAATCAAATTTGGATTCAGGATTTCATGGAACGGCCTGTTGCTGCTCAGCAGAGTAAGAAGAAATCCTGTTTTCACTTCATCAGAAAAGCCTTCATTATTGAGCAAATACCGGACATCGAATAAATCTCTGGGGTGTTGCCGATCTAGTGCAGCGCAGATTTTACTACCAAATAATTGTCCAAACGGCACAACCGGGATTACGCAATATGCGTTAAATTGTTCTTGCGCCTCTGGACAGAGAATTCGCTGCTCAGAGTTTGCCAACACACCTCGGTTAACAAGATTGATTTCAATTTTTATTGTTGAATGTTTTCTTGAAATCAGAAGTTTGCCTACATCTGGCTTTTGCTGTACATGTGCGTCAGATATTACTTTTGACACGTTTTGCGTAATTCTCTCAAGCCCAATGGTAATTTGATTAAGAGATGATTCTCTGTCCTCGAAGGGTACAAAGGTCAGGTCAATATCAACTGATAGCCTTGGCATATCACGAATGAACAAGTTAATCGCCGTGCCGCCATGCAGAGCGAAGCAATCTTCTTTCGCGACTTCCGGCAAAACAGCCAGCAGCAGTTCAACTTGTTCTTTATAAAGTTGCTTCATCGTTTCTGATCATTTCTGGCGGCAAAGTTATTTTGTATTTTGGTTCATAGACTCCATTTTCAACGATGCTTCGAACGCCGACTCCCATATCTATTTTTTCAGCATCTAATCTACTGAACCAGGCATGACCGGATTTTTCCGCCATAAACATGAAGAGCCTTTTGACTTTGATCGACTTGCATGTTTCGAGTAATGCCTGAACCTGGTCGGGCCTGAGGTTGTTAAGGCTTTCCATGATTTCATAGCATTCAGTGAGTTCTTGTTTTTTGGGGGCGAGATGGAGACATTCCAAGAGGGCGCGGATCGGGTTTGATATCTTTATTTGAAAGTTATTAAAATTCAAATCAACCAGTCCTATTTCTGGCGGCAGAAAGTCAGACCTGTGATAACTTAGGTTCACTCCCCAGTTATGGTTTTTAAACCATTGAGGAAGTTTCTCGCCATTCTTACCAAACAATACAATGTTCTTTTGATCGAGTTCCAGGTATTGTCCTTTGCCGTGAATTGCCAGTGCTGTTCTACCGCCGGGATGGATTCGTGAGCCGATTTGTTTTTGTAGCGCATAGATGCCGCCTTCAAAACCAACTTGGTTTCCGGCGCGAATCAAGGCGCCATGCCCGATTGACTCAAACCAACCGTTTTTTTTGTAGACTTTTTGCAAATCGAGGCTATACCCTTGCCTGGTTAGCCAAGAGGATAGCAATACGGTTCCCGCAGGTTGGGAATCGAGAAGTTTCTTTAATTTTCTTCCGGTATTGGTATTCACAATACCATTTTAGGCCTTATTTCAAAGTAGAGCAATAGCATACTTTACTTTTATTCTCAAAAAGGTATTTCAAATACCGATTAAGGAATAATTGTAAAGTAAAAATGAGAGTTGGAGGCATTTAAGAGATGATATAAACGCCCATCAGGTTCGTTGATGAGGTTAAATACGCAACCTTCCCTCGCGCGCGAAGGAGGTGCGTACTAATAGCGCACTTGCGTACTGTTTTAACACCAAAAGTTATAGTTTCCGTGCACTTAATCAAAGGAAACATTATTGAAATTGATTCTATCGTAAGTCTTTATTTATGAGAGAATTAGTAATTCGCTGAATTTGGAAACCATGTTCAATGATAAGACTCAATTCAATGGTTTCCTATGATTCGTTAATACCCAAAAAGGGGCTAACTAATTTGCGCACTTTGCGTACCAATATTTATGATGTCTAACCAATTAAAGCATCTGGCTGGCGAGTAATTTACCGAATTCTACGCCCTCGTCATACAGCATCTGCGCGGCGGTTGCGGCTTCGCCCAGGTCTTTCATCCCGTTTAGGTCGGTTTCGATGTCAGGGTGGTTGAACCCGGTCGATACGCCATCCCGGTATTCCTGCGGCTGAGATAATAAATAATTTAACTCATCTGGCGGAAGAAAGACCGATTGACGGGGCGGGTTACCCAGCGCCTGCCGTGCAACGTCGTTACGCAGGTACAGGAGCGTATTATATTCTCGACGCTCCCGTTGTCGGGCGGCGCGGAAAACGGGGCGTAGGACGCCCTTCTCCATCCATTTTGACACCGTTCCTTTCTCGACGCCAAGGAAAGAACACACATCGCGGAATTCGACCAGGTCATTTTCCGTGAAACCCGACGCCTGCTGCATGATCGCATTATCTGTAGCCTCGTCTATCGTCGGCACCGGGCGCTCTCGGCCTGATATCTCACGACGGCATAGCCTGTGGATCGCGCCGAACGAAAGAGCCTCGCGTTCGCGGATTTCGTCGATGTATCGGCGGAACACCCCATCGCTCACTTTCGCCAGCGTTTGACAGCGAGAAGCCAGAGTTTTCTCAATTCCTAAGTCCTTTAATTTAGGGATGTCTGGTGGGGTTGCACGGTGCAACTCCACCTCTTTTTGGTGTTGATTTCTCTCATCCCCTCGTGCGCCGTGTTGCTTTTCCATCTGTTGCAGATATTTACCCATTTCTCGCGATGCGTTGATATGGATTAGGCTTGCGTCATCGACCACCTAGCGGGTCAGATTGTGGGATTGCAGCAAATTGGTCAGTATCCGGGCGTAGTCCCTGATTTCTCTCAGGTCATCCAGGGATGCGGCAGCGTCGAGCGCCTGTTGCAAGCGTTCGATTATCGCTTCCGCGTATTTCTTCAACATAGCGTTCAAATACCACGTCCCCCACTTTTGCCAGCGTTTGCACGCGAGAGGCTAGATTGTAGTTAATCCCTAAGTCCTTTAATGTAGGGATGTCTTCAGGCGCTCCCATCGTGGTAGTGCCGGACATTTGAACGCCGGGGTTTTTATCCATCTCCAATAGCATTTCGCCGATTGCCCGTGAGGCGTCCAGGTAGATAAGCGTGACTTCGTCGATGACTTCTTTGGTTTGCTGATGTTTTTTTAGAATTTTTCGGAGCGCGTCCGCGTGCGGTACGCGTTGCGGCGGTTATCTCGCGCTTGCAGAGCCGATGCACGGCAGCGAAGGTCAACGATTCGCCCGGCTTTTCGAGCAACTCATGGATATATCGGTCATAGACAGGGCGATTGACTCGCGCCAGCGTTTGAACGCGAGACGCCAACATCTTGTCTATCCCTAAGCCTTTTAATGTAGGGATGCTATCGGGCGGTAACATCGTGTTACCGCCCGATACCTGATCTTGAATATTACCCTTGACGCCGGGGTTCTTTTCCATGTTGAGAAGAAACTCGCCGATTGACCGCGAGAGGCGTAAGTTTTCTCTATTCCTAAACCCTTTAATGTTGGGGGCTCAACCGGTAACACTCTGTTACCGGTTGAATTCTTTCCGCCGTTATTCTTTTCCGTTGCCAGTAACTTCTCACCGAATGCGCGTGAGTTGTCCAGGTGAATAATCGTGACTTCGTCGATCACCTCTTTGGTTTGTTGATGGGCGCAGAGGTGATAAAATGTGAGATAACTATTCTTATGTGATTCCCTAAGTCCTTTAATGTAGGGATGTCCTCCCGTGGTTGCATCGTGCAACCGCCGGACATTTGAACGCCTGGGTTTTTGTCCATCTGTTGCAAATATCTACCCATTTCGCGTGAAGCGTTGATATGAATGAGGCCTACGTCATCGACCGCCTGGCGGGTCAGGTTGTGGGCTTGAAGTAAATTGGTGAGTATCCGGGCTTAATCCCGAACCTCTTTCAGGTCTTTCAAAGACGCTGCCGCGTCAAGCGCTTGCTGCAAACGCCCGATCATGGCGTTGGCGGATTTCATCGACGTAGCGATTGAATACCACGTCCCCCACTTTTGCCAGCGTTTGCACGCGAGAGGCTAGATTGTAGTCAATCCCTAAGTCTTTTAATGTAGGGATGTCTGGTGGGGTAACACGTTGTGACTCCACCTCTTTTTGGTGTTGATTTCTCTCATCCCCTCGTGCGCCGTGTTGCTTTTCCATCTGTTGCAGATATTTACCCATTTCTCGCGATGCGTTGATATGGATGAGGCTTGCGTCATCGACCACCTGGCGGGTCAGGTTGTGCGCTTGAAGTAAATTGGTGAGTATCCGGGCTTAATCCCGAACCTCTTTCAGGTCTTTCAAAGACGCTGCCGCGTCAAGCGCTTGCTGCAAACGCCCGATCATGGCGTTGGCGGATTTCTTCGATGTAACGGTTGAATACCACGTCCCCCACTTTCGCCAGCGTTTGTACGCGGGACGCGAGCATCTTGTCAATTCCTAAGTCCTTTAATGTAGGAATATTCCCCGGCGGTTGCACGATGCAACCGCCGGACATTTGAACACCGGGACTCTTGTCTATCTGTTGCAGATATTTACCCATTTCGCGGGAAGCGTTGATATGCACGAGGCTTGCGTCATCGACCACCTGGCGGGTCAGATTGTGCGCTTGCAGCAAATTGGTCAGTATCCGGGCGTAGTCCCTGACCTCTTTCAGGTCTTTCAAAGACGCTGCCGCGTCAAGCGCCAGTTGCAAGCGCCCGATCATCGCGTTCGCATCCGGTATGGTGATTTGCTTTTTTTCGGGTATTGCTGGTGGTTCTGTTGCCCTGCGCCGCTCTTCACAATTGCCGTTGAATCCTTGCGCGTTCTGTTTCGCTTGTTTCCCACTCGCTCAAGACACTTTCAAGTGCCCGGCGATCTCCAGTCTTGGCGGCTTGGTTGATTGCATCTTGGGGCGCGATAGGTTCCATGCTTGGCGAGAAATTATCAGCAATGCGTCTCATAGTCATTGCAACTATCAGACGCGCTTCGCCTTTTTTCAGAATGTCAGGGACGGCTAAAGCGGCTAATTGGCTAATCGGTTCTTCATTACTGGACTGGTTTAGCCGTTTAGCCGTTTTAGCCAGGGTGTCAGGTTGAAATTTGAATTTCTCAGGAAGGTTCAGCATTGCATAACCTCCCATGCGTTTTGTCTTACGGCTCCATCTATCTTTAATCCTTCCCTTACTTTCGATATATATCTGTGGTCTTCGAGAACCTTGATTGCTGCAAGTGCGGTTTGCTTGTCTCGAATTGGACGCGGGCCGCTTTGGTAGACTTCGCTCAGATAGAAGGCTTTTCGACTATGCTGTTTTAACCACTCCAATAGGCGCTTTGCAAGCGTGATCTTTTCATCAATGACGTTTGCGCCATTCAAACGCGACGCTTCATTCAGGAAGTAACTCGCCAGTTGAATCCCCGTGAGCATGGCGTCTCGATTGATTTCCGCCACGCCCTGATAGACTGCGATTGCTCCGGCAAGTCTCAAGGCATGTTCAGGCGCTTTGTTTGCGAAGGCTCGCAGTTCACTTAGTTCACCATCGGGCGCAAGTTCGACTTCGATCATGTTGTAATATTCAATCCAGGGTTTCTTTGCAGATACATCAAGTTTTAACGCTTGGCGTTGGCTCGGTTCAATTGTTTCGCCTTTGATTAGAAGTGAACGGATTGTTTCGCAATAGCGCCGATATGAGGCGTCGTTCAACGGATTAAATTCACGATAGGTTCGAGTGCCGCAAGTGGATTCAGGAAAAGTAATCAGGCAGCGGCTAAGTAAGCCTTGGCTTTTAACTTCGTCATCGGCAAAGAGCGCCAATGCGATACGCGGCTGTAACATTAGACTCATTGATAGGCGCTTGTGTTGTAGAGTTATGATTCCGTCGCCTGCTCGGGCGCGGTTTATATCCCGTCCATTCCAAAGAGCGCTTAATCCGGCGGAAGTCTTGATCCGATTGTCTGGATTCATGGCGTGACCGTGAATAAAGCGCCCGCCTTCGTCAGAGAAAATTCCAGCGGACTCACAACCATTCGCAAAGTGAATGATTAGGCCTTCATATGTTGGCTCTTCAAGCAAAATATGAGGCGGTTTCGGTTTATCCGGCGGTGCTTCAAGGTCATTAAGTGCTTGCCTTTTTTCCGCCAATGAGGTCTTCTTTGCGCCGATTGCTTCACTCTTGGCTTTCTCGAATAGTTCGAGTTCAACTACATATTTTGAAATGTCATCTTGATACGCTGTCAGTTTTTCACGCTCAAACTCTCGAACAGGATTTAAAGTTAGTTCATCAACTGCGCTCTTGCGTTCGCCCGTATCGCCGACGGCTACGAAAAAGTTACTCGTTGGGGTGGTGCGCCCGTCATTTTGGATATCTGCTATTGCTTGAGCGGCAAGCGTGACGCTTGCAATGACGCTTGTTGCACAGAGCGCAAGAGGCGCTTGTGTCGCTTGGTAAATGGCGTTGATAGCCGATGCGAGTTCTTCAGGCATTTGGTCAATCGGGAAAGGTTGTGAAGGTTCCGTTTCGCGTTGGAGCGGTAACGGTTGGAATTCAATCACTTCGACCGTCTCCATCGGCTCCCACTCTGGCGCTTCATCGACAAGCCTATGCAATTCGTCAATTGCTCCGCCCGAGTCGAGCCAATCTGAAACGTCACCTTTCGGCGGCAAACCAGGCAATCGTACAATTTTCACGCTTGCCGCTTTACCATAGAGTGACATGGCTACTTGTTGCGCGTGATCTATTCCAGGCTTGTCATTGTCCGGCAAGATTACAACTTGTCGGCTTTCGAACACTTTAAGCGAATCGGCGTCAATTAAATGCCACTTGCCAGCGCCGCCAGGGTTACAAGTTGCATATAGATCGTGATCGACAAGGGCGTGAACGTCGCGTTCACCTTCGACGATATGAATGGTTTCGCCTTTGGGCGCTTCGAGCAATTCAGTTAGCCGATAGAGAACACGCTTGACGCCATTAAGATTCCAAAGCCAGCCGCCGGAACCGTTGTGTCTTCGTTGACGAAAGTCTTTTGGTTCATATCGAACAACCTGAAAGAGCAATTTGCCGCGTTCGTCTTTATAATCATACGTCGCGTTAATTGAACGCTTGCCATTTCCCGAAGAATTCGGCTTTGGCATTTCAATCCTTGTGTTTTGACCATTCAATTTGTGGCGCCAACCGCCCGCGCTGTCGATTCGTTTTTCAGATTCAACTTTTGTGCAAACAACGGCGTTTTCATCCGGCATGTAATAGCCGCCGCAACGAGACCCAGATTCACGCGACAAGCCTTGATGACCGCCGCATATTGGGCAAGGAGTTGCGTTAGAAAAACGCTTGATTCCATTACTGCTTTGATTTATACTAAACATGTGTTCATTGCTGGGCATGATGAACCTTACCTTTGCCCCTGTTGCAGCAGGGGCTTTGTTTTTTCTGCCATATCCATAATCCAGGGCTATAGGTAACATGCGTGAAAAGTTATCATTTGTGTTCATTTTTCCCATGTCGATTGTTTTTTATGGTCATCAATCCAATGGTGAAGATCGCAAATGTCGTAGCGAACGCAACGTCGTGAAATACTGACAAAGGGCGGTCCATCGCCTCTTTGGCGCCAACATTCGAGCGTTCTTGGCTCAACCCCTATCAGGTCAGCGGCTTGGGTAGTGCTTAATAGTGATTTATTAGGTTCCATTGATTCTCTCCGTTTGATGATGTGAATTACACGCTTTTAACGTGCTATGCATCATTAAACAGAGTGAGATAGAAAATTTTGAAAAATGGGTTTTTGGAAACTATGGAAATTACGAAGCAAGAAAAAGCAAAAGAACAAGATAGGGCATTTACGATAATTTTTGAGTGGATACTACTCAAAATTGAGTGCAGAATGACTAAGTATGATATGGTTTTGAATGGATTTTCAGTAATATGAGTGGTTTTTGAATCGGTTTGATTAATTCCTAACCAGTTGCATCGCACAACCAGTTGAATTCAAGCAATAGATGACTCTATGTACTTAACAAGTTCCCTTCGTTTAAAACATTTCACGATACTTGTGAGCGGTAATTCTGCAAATTCCTAAATCCTTATTTCTTAGTATGCTTTCAGGCGGTAACAACTTGTTACCGCCTGGATAAGTTTCCTTAAAACGAAGCCTATTTTAAGGTAAGAAAATACACACCGTGTTAGCTATTTGTTAGCTTGTATATTATAGAAAGAGGGAGATTGGCAGGTAAGTTATTATTATTCAATGAGCTGGCGAAGGGATTCGAACCCGCGACCTGCTGATTACAAATCAGCTGCTCTACCAACTGAGCTACGCCAGCGTCATGAATACGTTTTTATCAGCGGAATATCATACTCAGTGTTGGGGCTTCATGCAAGAATCACGCACTAAACTTAGTTGCATTCGCCGGGAACTATCTAAATCATATTTGATTGTTCGCTGAGTAAGGCACGGGTACAACTCTTCTCACTTCAGGGCGGGCTATTAGGCCCTTTTGCACAGGCGGCTTCGAGTCAAGTTTAATCGCCGTTTGACGACTCTAACACACAAACTGCTTCTTCGGCGAACAGGTTCGGCGCGGTATTCATTCGCTTTCCATTACGGATAAACACCGATTGCGAAATATGAAATCCTTCGCTGTCGCAAAAACGGAAAAAATCGCGGACCGTGAAAAAGTGCAAATTGGGCGTTTCCCACCAATCAAAGGGAAGCGCTCGCGTGATCGGCGAGCGTCCGTAAAGCATCAACTGAACACGCACCGACCAGTATCCAAAATTGGGGAAACTCACAACACATTGCTTACCAACCCGCAACATCTCTTTGATGACCAAACTTGGATGGCGGACTTCTTGCAGCGTATCGGTCAACAACACGTAATCAAACGACTTGTCGGGAAAATCAGCCAGGCCTTCGTCGATGTCGCCGTGAAAAACGGTCAGGCCTTTGCTGATGCACTTGTAGACTTTTCCTTGCGCCACTTCGACGCCGGTGCCCTGCGCCTTGTTTTTCCTCTTTAGCAGTTCAAGCAATTGGCCTTCGCCGCAGCCCAGGTCTAACACCTTGGCGCCTTGGTTAACCAAATCGCTGATGACTTCGTGTTCATACCGGACGATTTGCTCCAGATATTCTTTTTCTTCTTCCGTCATGATTTATTCGCGGTCCTCCCAGGCATAGCGCAGAAAATCGCGGATCAAGCCTGTTTCCTGATCGCATTCCAAAAGGAAGGCGTCGTGACCATAGTCGGATGTGATTTCGCAATAGCTCACTTGCTTTGCGTTGCGTTTTAATGCGCTGACCACCTCGCGCGACTGATAGGGAGGATAGAGCCAATCGCTGCTGAACGACAAGATCAAAAAGCGCGCTTGAACGTCGCGCAATGCGGCGGTCAGCGACTCGTGGCCTTGCGAGAGGTCAAAATAATCGAGCGCTTTGGTGATATATAAGTAACTGTTGGCGTCAAAACGCTGCGTGAACGTCAACCCTTGATGACGCAGATAACTTTCGACCTGAAAATCCATCAGCATTTCAAAACTTGGCTCCAAGCGGTCTTGCAGTTTGCGGCCAAATTTTTCGTGCATGGACTTATCGCTGAGATAACTGATGTGCCCCACCATACGCGCCACCGCAAGCCCGTTGCGCGGCGGTTCGCCGTCGTAATAATCGCCGTTGTTCCAATGAGGGTCGGAAATAATCGCCTGGCGCCCGACTTCGTTGAGCGCGATGTTTTGCGCCGAATGCACCCACGTGGTCGCAATCGGGATCACCGTCTGCACCATGTCGGGATAGGTCACCGACCATTGCAGCGCCTGCATGCCGCCCATCGAGCCGCCGGTGACGCAGAACAATTTTTTGATGCCTAAACTTTCGACCAACCGTTTTTGCGCCCGCGCCATGTCGCGAATGGTGATAATGGGGAACTTCAATCCGTAGGGTTTTCCGGTTTCAGGATTTTCAGAGCCGGGGCCAGTTGAACCCAAACATCCACCGATGCAATTCGACGAGATAATAAAATAGCGGTCGGTGTCGAAAGCCTTACCCGGGCCGATAAAAGTATCCCACCAACCGGGTTTGCGGTCGTCTTCTTTGTAGCGCCCGGCGGCGTGATGGTCCATCGACAGTGGATGCAAGACAAGTATCGCATTGTCTTTGGCGGCGTTGAGTTCACCGTAGGTTTCATACGCCAGCGTGATCGGCCCCAGGCTGCGGCCGCAATCAAGCGGCATTGCGTCAGGCCGTTCAAATAGGGTGATGAACTTTTCTTCGACAACCCCAACGGAGCGGGTTTCTTCGGGAATTTTAGTGCTGCTCATGGGTTATTGAGCCTACTCAAAATGATAATGGGGATCGAGGGAAGGCGGTATGCCGTCCCGGCCGATCCCCAAGGAATAATCGTAGCCGAACATACAAAAAAATGAAACAGACGCCAACCTTACAGTCAGCGCCGGATCATTAAATTTTTGCGAGCGCCTGGTCCAGATCGGCGATCAAATCGTCAGCATTTTCGATGCCGACCGACAAACGCACATAGTCAGGCGTTACGCCCGTCAAGGCTTGTTCATCTTCGGTCAACTGTTGGTGGGTGGTGCTGGCCGGGTGAATAATCAACGACTTGGCGTCGCCAATGTTGGCCAGGTGCGAGAAGATTTCGATGTTGTCGATCAATTTCTTGCCCGCTTCGATGCCGCCCTTCACGCCAAAGCCCAACAACGCGCCAAACAAGCCGCGGTAGTGATATTTCTTCGCGGTTGCATAAGACGGATGGTCGGATAGACCGGGGTAATTGACCCAGTTGACTTTGCTGTGTCCTTTGAGGAACTCGGCGATCTTCATGGCGTTTTCGCTATGACGCTCCATGCGCAGGTGCAAAGTTTCGAGGCCTTGCAAGAACATGAACGCATTGAACGGCGACATGGCAGCGCCAGTGTCGCGCAGCAATTGCACACGCGCTTTGATGCCGAACGCGACGTTGCCCATGCCGGGGAAGTCGGCGAAGGTTTCCCAAATGTTGAGGCCGTGATAACTGGGGTCTGGCTCAGAGAACATAGGGAACTTGCCGTTGCCCCAATTGAACTTGCCGCCGTCAATGATGATGCCGCCGATGGAGGTGCCGTGACCGCCGATGAACTTTGTGGTCGAGTGCATAACGATATCGCAGCCGTGGTCCATCGGTTTCACCAGGAACGGCGTCGCGGCGGTATTGTCAACAATAAGCGGGACGCCGTTTTCATGGGCGACGTCAGCCACCGCTTTAATATCCAGCGTATCCAGTTTGGGGTTGCCCAAGGTTTCGGCGAAGATCGCCTTGGTTTTGGGCGTGATCGCTTTTTTGAAGTTTTCGATGTCGCCCGGTTCGCAGAAGTTCACCTTGATGCCCATTTTCGGCAGGGTGTAATGGAACAGGTTGTAGGTCCCGCCGTAGAGGCTGGTCGAGGCGAGAATCTCGTCGCCAGCGTGGGCCAGATTGAGGCAGATCAACGTACAGGCCGCCTGGCCGGACGCGACTGCAAGAGCGCATGAACCACCTTCTAACCCCGCAAGGCGCTTTTCGAGCACATCGGTGGTGGGGTTCATGATGCGGGTATAGATATTGCCGAATTCTTTCAAGCCAAACAAATTGGCTGCGTGTTCCGTGCTGTTGAATACATAGGATGTTGTTTGATAGATCGGCACCGCGCGCGCATTGGTTGCGGGATCGGGTACTTGGCCGCCATGCAGGGCGACGGTTTCAAACCGTTGAGGCTGATCGTTCATCCTTTCCTCTCCTTAAAAAGCAAAGTCCGTTGTCTTTCCGCCGACCATCGTCAAGGCGGAAGGCTAGACATTATCGCCGAATTTGTGTGGATCGAAAGCCTTGGCTCAGGCCATCGCCAGAACGCAGTTCATACTCGCAACGTAATGTCTACAAATAGTATAGACGATCCACCGAAGACTCAACACTGCTTGAGACATTTTTGGTATATTCTTGATCTTATTTTAGATTGCGACCTCCGCTCTGGGAGAACCTGCCTACCGCAGGCAGAGGCGGAGGATTATGAGGGTTAAATCTGGCGGGCTGCTTCGCGAGCCCACCAGGCTTCTCTCAACCCAGTAGGATAGGCCGCCGTGATCCCCCCAGGTGATTATGAAACCAATCCCGTCGCGGTGAATGCCCCCCTTAAAAAAAAGGGGGGGAGGGCGTCGAAGACGCCGGGGGGATTCGGGCGCGAAGCGTTTTCTTTTCACGCGGCTCACCAGGAGGTTCGCCCTCCCCAGATCATTCGAAATATTGGTGGGCTATTATCTACCGCTAATGATGATTGAAATATTGCATGGTGGGCTGCTTCGCGAGCCCACCCTACCAGGCAGGGCGGCAAGCCAAGACGACGCGTTAGCGCTAGGGGGGATTAGACAGGAGCGCGAGTATCTATAACTCGCATCGGTGAATGCCGTTGTGGACAACGGCGCTCCCAGGAAATTGGCTTTTCGATGGCAGGGTAGCAAGCCAAGGCCGCTTAGCGGGCAACCCTTGAATGCAATTGAGCGAAACGGAATCGAGCGGGCTGTGGGAGGGCGAGGCTCCCGCCGAGCCGCGAGAATACGAAACACTTTCTGCGCAAGAGGCCTAATATGCGCCTTTGCCAAATAAGACCACGGGGACGGTTTTCAGCAGGATAATCAAGTCAAACAGCAGCGATTGGTTTTGAATATAATAAAAGTCGTATTCTAAATTGGAGTGCAGCGGCAAATCTTTGCGCCCGCTGATTTGCCATAACCCGGTAATGCCCGGCAAGACCGACAGGCGCTGGCGTTGCCAGGGTTCATACGAACTCACAATGAACGGCATCTCAGGCCGCGGCCCGACCATACTCATCTCGCCTTTAAACACGTTCCACAATTGCGGCAGTTCATCCAAACTGGTGCGGCGAAGAATGCGCCCAATCATCGGCAACACGCGCGGGTCGTCCTTACGGATAGGCGCTTCCTGATATTCATTCACGTTGCGGAACATGGTGCGAAATTTATACATAATGAAGGGATTGCCGTCTTTGCCGATGCGCTCGTGACGGAAAATAGACGGCCCGCTCGAACACAGGCGAATCATCAAACAAATGATCGGAAAAAACGGCGCCGCCATCAATAGTAACGCGCCCGCACAGAAAAAATCCAAACTACGCTTGCAGGTTTGTTCAAAGGGAGAGAGTTGGCGTTTACGCAACGCCTTAAAGGGTATGTCATCCACGCTGTCAAACAAGGCGCGGTCGGTAATCATACCAAACATATCGGTGAGAATGTTAAATTGGCGCACGCTGGTTTGTTCGCCGCACGAAACCACCAAGTTGAGTAGGTCGCGTTTTTCCATGCGCGAGTCAGCGAAAAAGACCTCGTCAATCACCAGCGTATTCGACCATTCCGGCAACTCCGCCGAAACGCCCAACACCGGACAATCTTTAATCGTCTCGCCGATGTCGTGCTCATCGGTCAGCAGCCCCAAGACTTCGTATTTGCCTTGCGGTTGGGTGCGCAGGCTTTGAATCACGCGGCCCGCCGGCTCGCCGTCGCCCACCACCAGCGCGCGGATGCGGCCGATGCCTTCCTCAAACATTTTCTTTTCGAGAAAACTCCAAGTCATGCGCGAGGCGACGATCAAAAAAAACGCCAGCGCCGCCGACAAAATCAACACCGCGCGGCCCGGGTCGAGTTCCTTCAACAAAAAGGCGACCGCCATCGAGGTAATCATAAACAAGAAGACCATCTTGACGATGTTGGTCAATTCATCGAGCGCGGCGCTGAGATACTGGCGCCGATAGAGATCGAGCGAGGCGCAGATCAACACCCACACCGAGACAATCACGGGCAAGGCGTATAAATAATTCGCAAACGGGTTCAGGGGTTTTTGTAAAAAGTCGGGCAGGAAATCAAGCGTTGGAAACACATACGCGCGAATACCGTACGCCGCCACCCAGGCAATCGACGCCATCATTGCGTCAGTGAATACCAGGATGCCGACCCGAAACGTAAATAAGATGTTGCCTAACAAATAGCGTTTCCACAGGCGTCCCGGCTCCAGACTCAAACGCCAGAGCCACTCCATCCCGGCTTTTCGCATCCACACGGGAGCGCGCTTAATGTCTTTCGCGGAATAATCGAGCAGCCCGCCGACACCCCACGCCACAGGGACGCCCAAGTCTTTCAAATTTTTCTGGATCCACAATTCTTGTTTGGGGGCGCCCATGCCGACGATTAAGATATCGGCGTTAGACTCGCGCACCTGAGCGATGACGTCCGCTTCTTCCTCTGCAGAAAAAAAGCCGTGATGATGACCGACGATTTGTAATTTGGGGTGTTTGCGCTGAAAATCATCCGCCGCCCGTCCAGCCACGCCCGGCTCGCCGCCCAGCAGATAAATGCGATGGCCTTTGTTTTCAGCGCGGCGGCAAAATTCGGGCAGCAGGTCGTTCGCATTCAGGCGTTCCGGCAGTGGATGCCCGAACAATCGCGACGCCCACACCACGCCCATCCCGTCAGCGTAGACCAAGTCCGAATCCGCGATGCTATCACGGTAAGCGCGGTCTGACCAACATTTATTGAGACAGTCGGCGTTTAGATACGCGATCTGATGCGGCGTTTTTGCCGTCACGTAATCATCAATCCGCCTTAAAAATTCCTCTGCGGTTAGCGGGTCGATATCAATGCCAAGCAGGCGGCTGCGCACGTTCTTGTTCTTTCAACTAGTTTGTTTGGTCCCTCATTTTGGAACCGTAGTATATAATGCTTCGATGAGGGGTGAAGCGGCAAGCGGAGATGATCCTGTGAAAATCCTTGACTCAACGCCCCTGTCAGGTAAGATGTTATAGCTGTGTAGAGGCTAGAAGTCATAATAGGACGGCGCCCAACAACGCCGTAAAACGGCCCGGGAACCTTCCAGCCGTCCAACCGTCCTCTCTAGCAAGGAGAAAAAACAATGCCTTGGAACATGGGCCCTTGGGAATTGGCCATTATACTCGTGATCGTCTTGTTGCTTTTCGGCGCTAAGCGCCTGCCTGAAATGGGCAAATCACTCGGCACGGGAATTCGCGAATTCAAAAAGTCGATCAGCGCCATTAACGAAGACGACAGCGAAAAGAAAGAGTCTGAAAAAGACGCCGCAAAGATCGAAGAGAACAAAGAAGCCTAATCTTCGTCTTTGAATGACAACAAACACAAAAAACCCCTGAGGCGCTTTTAAGCAACGACCTTGGGGGTTTTTCGTCTCTTCGTATATGCAAAACGCTATTAGCGCTTCACGCAGGAGTGCTGATAGGCGATGATGATCGCGCTTAAGGTTTGAGGTTGCTGGCATGGGCATGAAAATTCAGACGCAGCAGATCGGCGACGTGGCGGTTTTATCCATGTCGGGCGATATGGACTCGCGCAGCAACCAACTGCTCGATAAAACCCTCAAGGCGCTGATTCAAAGCAGTATCTATAAAGTGATTCTCGATGTTTCGATGCTGCGTTTTATCGGCAACCAGACCATAAGCGTGTTAATTTCGAATATGAAAGAAATGCGCGCGGCGGGCGGAAATATCAAATTTCTCAACCCGCAACGCATGGTCATTGAATATCTCAAGCAAAACCGCATTTTTGAAATTTTCGAGATCTATTCATCCCGCGCCGAAGCGGTAAAATCATACGCCGACGTGGTCACTCAAACGCCACCAAAGACGGCGATCAACTCCATAGACAACCCGCCAAACGACAAAACGGAAGCGAGTAGTACGCAGAGTCAGCAAAGGCAGCCCGCGCCCGCCCGGTCGTCCGCCGCTGACCGCTCGGCTTATATCGTGAACAACGCCAAAACCGCAAAACCCGCCGCGCCGGAGCAGCCCGCCGACTCCCCAAAGCCTAAACCGATTTCCGCCGGTGAAGCGCAAGTCATAAAGAACCGCTTTGAGACCGACGAAATCATCTATGCCAACAGTTGCATGTTGGTCACATTAATCAAAATATTAGAAACCAAGGGCATTTTAAACGCCGAAGAAGCGGGCGGATTGCTCGACCACGACATGCTGACGCCTGACGAACTCCAACGTTCCTTTTCAGCAAAATAACTTTTATTTTCTTTAGGCCTTGTTCACTGAAATTCGCCACAATACTATTGTTGCGCCTGCTCCGCTTGGTTCGGGTCAATCTCCTCACGAAGCAAAGGAACATTAGCCATGAGTCCACTAGCCAATCTCATTCCCAAACGTATGTTTTTCACCAAAGGCGTCGGCTTTCATAAAGAAGAGCTACGCTCGTATGAATTGGCCTTGCGCGACGCCGGAGTTGAGATTTGCAACCTGGTGGCCGTATCGAGCATCTTCCCTCCCGGCTGTAAAATCATCACAAAAAAAGAGGGCGTCGCTGCGTTGAAGCCCGGCGCGATCACCTTCGCCGTTCAAGCGCGCGCCAGCACCAAAGAACCGCGCCGCCAGCCAGTTGCGTCCATTGGTTTGGCGTTGCCCAAACAAAAAGACCATTACGGCTATCTGAGTGAATTTCACGGCTTCGGACTGAGCAACCAGGAAGCGGGCGACTACGCCGAAGACCTCGCCGCCGCCATGCTAGCGACAACGCTGGGCGTCGAGTTTGATGAAGATAAATCGTGGGACGAAAAAGAAGAAGTGTTTAAAATCAGCGGGAAAATCGTCCACACCCGCAATGTGACTCAGACCGCGACCAACAAAAAGGGCGGATACACCACAGTCGTCGCGCTGGCGATTCTGTTGCTTGACTGACGCAACGAAAAAAGCCGTTTAATCAAAACGCGCAGGCCTTTCGGTCTGCGCGTTTTTTGTTTCGCTTCAACAATATCCGCCGATCAATACAGCGCCCAATCGTGAACATTGGTTTCATCAAACGTCAGTTTGAAGATATCCAGCCCACGGTCGCGATGTGCGGCGTAAAGATAGTCGTCTTTGATGTCCATATCCCATACCTCTATGATGGGAAAGAAGCCCACTTCGATTAAGCCACCTTCGCTTGGCTGATATACGGTAACTCCACGCCCAAATTCATTGACGAACAAATAACCCTTAGACCAGATTTGTTCTCCGGGACTATACGTTGTTGGATTGTTCGTCGTCAAAGCCGCATCGTCAGCGTTGATGAGGTAGAAACCCGATTGTATCGCAAGCGCCAGCCAGTTTTCCTCTACCGATAGCGTCCTGTTCGCCCATGCAGATGGATCCTCCGTCTCAAACGATGCCTGTGCAATTAACTGAGGGTTCGCTAAATCTCCTATCGTATAGACATGAAAATACAGGATAAAATATGGCGGCAGGAAAAAGTCGTCCGGCTGAATCTGTTCAAAACTGCTGACATATATCTTGTCGTCAAATAGCGCGTATGAATCGCCATTGAGAGGCATGTCGATCACGCTGGCGGTTGCGTCAGATATTTGACCTGCATTGATTTCATACAAAAACAATTTAGGAAAATTATTTTTAAATGAATGCGAGATGGAACCATCAATGAACTTCGCTGGCTGAATAAAAACCTTCTCATTCCAGATTGGTTGCAAAATTCCATCGTGATCAATGTTTTCGGGCAGCACTGGCGCCAATTGCTGTTCACCTAGCGACCCGTCTGGATTCACGGTGTTATAAACGCCATTTTTTAACCGCTCAATGCCAGGAGAGTACACCGCTAAAAACGGCGGATGGTTTTCCATCACATAGATTTCACCATCATCAGAAACAAATTGCGGAGAAGTACGGTCGCTTACATTCAGCGTTTTCATTCTATCATTTGCGCGGATATAGAGAAAATCGCCAGCGGCCTCGACTTCATCAATGGTTTCGGCTTCTTCAATGGGGAACTCAATCAATGTTAGCGACGCGCCGTCAGTAATATCATATACGATCAATTTGCCCGGGCCATATTGGATGAATAGTTCCGGCCCGAGAGCAATGCTTCTATAGGCGCCCGGTATCTGGGCGATGTCTGAAAAAGTACCATCCTGAAGCGTCAGGATATGATATTTTCCATCGCTGGACAAATTCATGGCAACGCTTTCGGCGGTCATGGTTGATGAGAACCCGCTTCGAGGAACAGACCCAGAGAAAAGACGAACCGGCTCGCCGTCATCGCTCCATTGCCAAATGACAGCCTGGCCCGAATAGAAAAACAGCGCCAATGGACTGCGCGTTGAAACGCCGTGGACGATTTGCGCATTTTCGATTGGATAGAACGCCGTTTCATTTATCACCAGTTCGCCGCCTTCATCTAACTTTGCGCGAACCACCCCGTTATATTCATCTTCTTCATTTCCTGCGCCATCGACGATTAAAATTTCTCCAGCGGCATAGCCCAGGTTAGATGCGCTGAAACCGCTCAGCGAAACGGTGTTGGTAAACTGCTTGACCGACAGGTATTCTTCACCAAACGACATCGAGACGAGAGTACTGTCAAATCCGGTACTGATCGCGTGAAAGGCGTGATCGTCAAAGGCAAATTCGCTGAGATTAACGTCACTCTCTATCTTCTCCTGCAAAATCGTCGCGTGTTCGCCGTCAACATGACGGACCCATACGAGGTCTTGGGACTCAGCATCAGCAAGTACCAACACCGTGACGGTTGCGTTGGCCTTGCTCCAGATAACACGTTTCTGGTTGAGTGGATCGTCTTCGAAGGGCGTTATCCGAAAGGCTTCCGAGACGGCGCCGTTGGCGTAGGCGTAATAGCGAACCTGCGGGGTATTGCCATCGCGCCCGATAACTGCGTAATACGGCTCAGCGTATACAACATCTTGAATAAAGAACGTCCCGCCCTCACCGAAATACGATGAGACGTAATCAACTTGAATCGGCTGGCTATACGCGGTCATTGTTATGCAGATTAAAGCAAGAAATACATACGCACTTCGGCTGTAACTTATATATTGTTTTTTCATGATGGTTCCCCCGTTGCATGAGAACATGCAACAAACTTCTACTCATTCTTTGTAACAATGAGTTGTTTTTTGAGTTAACTCTCACTTCAATCCGGTTAGGATATTAATATCGTAGAGATGTATTTTTTGTCAACATATAATTCTGGCGCTTCGATTTTTCTGTTCTTGTGGAGGCGACATTGCGAGACGACGCACGGGGCGAATCGTTGTTCCATTGTTGGATTCGTTCTGGGTTCTATAATACAAAGTTCACGCATTTTCGCGGTCAGCTTTCAAACCAAGCAGACCGCCCTATCTGACCCGATGCTTAGGAGAGTTTCATGGCCCGCTCAAAAGTCGCCGTCTTGCGCACCACCCCGCAAACGGTGCTATCGGATTATCACGAACTGTTAAATCTGGCCGATTATCAAGGCACCGTCGCCAAAGACGCCGACACCGGCCTGAAAATTAATATCAGCTGGCACCACTTCTACCCCGGCTGCTCGACTACCCCCTGGCAACTCGAAGGCGTAGTCCGCGCCATGAAGGCCGACGGCTACAGCCCCGACCTGATTCACGGCTGCCATAACCGCACCGTGGTCATCGACGCCCACCTCGGCGAGCGCGAAAACAAACAGATCAACGTCATCGAAGACCACGGCCTGCGCAATGTTCACCTCTATGAGGGTGAAGAATGGATCGATGTTCGCGAAGCAGTCGGCGACGTTGCCGATAAATTCATCTGCCTGAATGATGTATACCCGAAAGGCTTTTCGGTTCCCAAGCGATTTATCGGCGAGAACATCATCCACCTGCCGACCGTGAAGACCCACGTTTTTACGACAACAACGGGCGCGATGAAAAACGCCTTCGGCGGCCTGCTCAACGAACACCGCCACTGGACCCACCCGGTCATTCACGAGACGCTGGTTGACCTGTTGATGATTCAGAAAAAAATCCATCGCGGCGTATTCGCGGTAATGGACGGCACTCTCGCCGGCGACGGCCCCGGCCCGCGCTGTATGATTCCCCATGTGAAAAACGTCATTCTGGCATCCAGCGACCAGGTCGCGATTGACGCAGTCGCCGCCAAAATGATGGGCTTCGACCCGCTCAGCGACATGAAATTTATCCGCCTCGCCCATGAGATGGGGCTGGGCTGCGGCGACGTGAATGAGATCGAGATCGTCGGCGACCTCGAAGCCGCCGGGCAGAACTGGAACTTTGAAGGCCCCTTTAAAAACATGACCTTCGCCTCAAAAATGCAGCACCAGATTTATTGGGGCGGACTCAAAAACGCCGTCGAGTGGTCGCTCAAAACCTGGATGGCGCCCTGGGCGTACATCGCCAGCGTGGTCTATCACGATATGTATTGGTATCCGCGCTTTGGCACCAGCCGCGTCCAGGAAGCGCTACGCAGCGATTGGGGACGCCTCTTTCACAATTGGGAGAACCTCAAGGCGGACGAAAAGGGCTACCCCGAAGTGGGCGAAGCGCCGTCGAAGTTTGTGTTAGGCACGGCAGGCGTTTTGGCGAAGGGGGTCCGCATTTTGGGCGAGTGCATCAAAGAAGCGCCAGAAGTTTCGTCGCGCAAACGCCGCGCCGAGCGCGAGGCCTCAGCCAAAAACGCGTAATGCGCATCATGCGCCAGGCAGGGTTGCCTGGATGCGCTCAAAAATGCCGTCGGCGTGGCAGCGGCTGTTTTCAATAAACCAGCGGTTGGTTTGCATCCCCCCGCACACCACACCAGCGAGAAATACGCCCGGGCGATTGGTCTCATACGTTACCGGATCGTGAACCGGCGTCTGCATGGGATCATCGCCGATGGCAATGCCGATCCGCCGCATGAAATCATAATTGGGTTCATAGCCCGTCATGGCTAACACAAAATCGTTTTCGATTTCCGTCAGCGTCCCGTCCTGATGTTTGAGTACCACCGAATCCGGTTTAATTTCTTGGACGACCGTATTGAAGTAGCCTTTGATCTCGCCCAATTCGATGCGGTTTTCAATATCGGGTTTGATCCAGTATTTCACGCCGGGTTTGATGCCGTCGCCGCGCACCGCCAATGTGACCTCTGCGCTGTGCCGCCAACATTCCAACGCCGTCTGGGTCGCGGAGTTTCCATTGCCGACCACCAACACCTTTTGAAAGACGTACGGGTGCGGCTCCTTATAAAAGTGAACGACCTTCGCCAATTCTTCGCCGGGAACATTGAGCATTTGGGGTTTTTCAAAAAAGCCCGCCGCAACAATGACCTTGGCGGCTTGATAGGCGCCTTTGGGCGTCGTGAGTTCAAACTGCCCGTCTTCGCCCTTGATGTTCGCGACTTCTTCATACAAATGAATGCGTAATTTCTGGGTTTCGGCGACGCGGCGATAATATTCAAGCGCCTCCCAGCGGACGGGCTTTTCGTCGCGGCAGGTAAAAGGCAGGCCTCCAATTTCGAGCAAATCCGGGGTGGAAAAAAAACGCATCGAAGTCGGGTAGTGATAAATGGAATTCGCCAAACATCCCTTATCAAAAATACAATGAGAGAGTCCGCGCGCCTTCGCCTCTAATGCGCACGCCAACCCAATCGGACCGGCGCCAACAATCGCAATATCATATCGGGGCGCTGACATCGAATAACCTCACAAACAGATCGTCCCCGTGAGAAATAAACGAGGCGCACGTAAACAGATTTGAATGGATGGGATCAGTATACTACTTCAATGATTCTACGACATAGGTTCAGTGAGAGAGAAATGAGGCGGTTATTCGCTTGACGTACAAACAGGGTTATCACATGGGCACTGCATCTGTTTTCCCATGCCGCAATGAGTATCTTCTGGATTGAACGAATCCGGCTCTTTGTTAATCGTCACTTGCTCTAATACTTCAATGGCGCGGTCTAAAATAGAATCGTTCATAATTTTGTATCAATCGTTTTGTCAGAATGGAAGCACTCATTGCTTGTTCCCTAAACTTCCTTGTTAGTAATGGTGACGTGCCCCTCTAGAATGGTTCCATGTGAAGTGAGAGAAATAATGAAACGGAAGGGATTTCTCTCATGTCAAAAAGCAAAGGCAAGCGGTACACGGAAGAACAGATCCTAGCGATCTTGAATGA
>JAVCCE010000018.1 GCA_030765645.1 Candidatus Hinthialibacter antarcticus
CGTACCCTCAAACGGCGTGACCTTCCCGTTGTCGACACCGTCGTGGATGCATTACAATCCATCGCCTCCGGTCATGCACTCCCTCTATTTCCCGGCAAACTTGCTTCAGGCGGCTAAAGTGTTACAAAAAATATATTGATGGTATAAAAAGTGGAAAGATTCGAGTGGGAAGTAAAGATATCCTAAGAGTTCGGCTTAAGGAAAATCAATACCAAAGTGATGCTGGTTTGAAAAAAGATTATATAATTCAAGAAGTAATTGAACACAAAGCATATAACCCACCTATTCAAGACAATTTTTTGTATGAAGGCGAATAAACTTTATAGTTTAATTTCACTTCAGTGATTCATGTAGTATCGCGTTGGCTTCTTCGACGGCGGTGATGAGCGCTTGCAGGCGGCGCTGAATGTGTTCGCGGCGCACCTCGTCGCTGGCGCCGCCGGGGCCGAGTTTCAAAAATTCAAACAACGCCTTGGGCGCGGCGTATTCAATCATGTAATCATCAACCACATCGGTAATCAGCCGCTGGCGCGCGTTTTCTAGTTGTTCTTCTGCGCGGGTGATATCGGACTCGGTTTGTTGTTTCACCTCTTGCGCAATTTGTTTCGCGCTCTGCAATCGTTGCTGCAAACGGTCGCGGATTTCGCGGCGTACGTCATGTTTAATTTTTTGAACCGGGGCCGAACCGAGCGCGGCCAATTTATGCGGGACATTCATTTCGGATTTTCGTTCTTGTTCTATGACTTTCGCCAGCGTCTGGATTTTCGTCCCGGAGATTTTGGCGCCGCCTTCGGTGGCGTCGATGACTGGAGCGGGGATGCGCCGAATGTCTTCTTCCAGCATACGAATATATATAAGGAAACTTTGCACGGTGGGGACGGGCTGACCGTCGACGCCGTCCACCCAAAACAGCGGCTCGCGGCTGACTTGGCTGCCGTCCAGATTGGGCACGTCGGCTTTATCTTTCTCGCCTTCGATAAATCCGACGTTGCGACAGTTGGCGGTCTCGGCGATATGGGTCGCGCCGTCGTTGCGCTCCAACGCCAGGTCTTGCCCGACGAGAACAATCGGCGAGCAGCCCAGATACGACGCAGCGTACAAGCCAGCCTGAGAGACCATGCCGCCTTTGCGGATCACGCCCTTGCCGCCTGTTTGTTGGTCAAGCCATTGAAAGAAATCGTGCTTGTCGGTCATGGCGGTGAGGCGCTTTGAGAATTTGGCGACGATCTCAGGTCGCGCCTCTGGATCAAACAGCAGCCATGCGTCGTCGTAGCGCTCTTGTTTGAAATGGCGCAGATTGAGTTCGGTCGGGTCAACGGTGACGACGATGTGCGGCTTCACGCCGTGTTTCAACAATAATTCATAGGCGGTGTCCACAGCGATGAGCAGAAAATGTTGCTCC
This sequence comes from Candidatus Hinthialibacter antarcticus, assembly GCA_030765645.1. NCBI lineage: Bacteria > Candidatus Hinthialibacterota > Candidatus Hinthialibacteria > Candidatus Hinthialibacterales > Candidatus Hinthialibacteraceae > Candidatus Hinthialibacter > Candidatus Hinthialibacter antarcticus. Next base: position 1,403 of record JAVCCE010000018.1, read on the forward strand.
AGGCCGCGCAGTTGGTCGATGTTCTTCGCCAGCGACGGCCCGGCGGCGATGATGATGGCCGGGACGTTTTTGAACGACTCGCCTAACGCGGACAGCCCCGGCGTGGTTGTGATTGCATCCAGGTTGCCGAGCAGATTGCGCAGCGTCAGCGGGCCGTCTTTGAATTTGGTCACAAGCCCGCTCTGACCGAAGCGCAGCGTGTCTTGCGCTTCTTGTTTGGCGGCTTCGGCCCATTCGGCGAACGCGCCCACGACGGGTGGGAACTCGACAGCGATCACCGAGTTCGCCATGAAGTCCATCAAGTGATTGAGCACAGCCTGGCGAATGGCGCAGGGCTGTCCGCCGATCACGATTTCTACGCAGGGGTCTACTAGCAGGCTCGAAAGATCAATCGTTTGAAGCGCGGCGCGGAATACGCTCAGCGAAGGTTCCAGCAATAAAATACGTTGCGGTTCCTTCATCACTTGCTGGACTAACAACGCTGCATAGCCCAGTCCAAACCCGAACATCATGAGGTTGCGAGCGGACTCGAGCCCGTCGATGGATTGCACAAACTGTTGCGCGTGCATGACCGGGTCTTGGGGGTGATGCAGCGCCGCCCATTGCCCGTGTTTCTGCACCACCAGGGTCGGGTAGGCGGTGTCGGTGTTTCGCAGCGCAACTTCGGCGTCTTGTTCAGCGCTTTGAATTCGCGCGGCGAGTTGCGGGTAACGCTGTTGCAGCGCGTTCAGATTGGCTTGTTGAATATCCATTTCTCAACCTTATTGTTTTGCATAATAGACCATTTGTGCCATCATACAGGTTAAATCGGGTTTTGATGAATAGTAGGGCTTAAACAGAATAGAAAGATTGGATCAATAATAACAATTCACCGTCTAGATTAAGAGGGAAATATGAAAGATTTCGTTGAGTCATTTCCAATGACGATAGAGAAATGTACGCAGAAATATAGGTTATTACCTCCTGATGCTTCGAGTATTTTATATCACTATACTTCGCGTTCTGGTTTAAAAGGGATTCTAAAGTATGGCGGGTTGCGGGCGACATATAGAAAAAAAATGAATGACAAGGCAGAATTTGAATATGCCAAGAATGTTATTCATACTGCGATTAGTCAATATCTGAAGCGCAATGATATTTCTACTGCTTCAAGAAGCATTGCAGAATACACATTAATCAATCTTCAAAAGAAAGATGATGACTCTGATGCAAAGAGTAGTTCTTATTGTGCATGTCTCACATTTTCGTCTGATGATATGGACCAATGGAATACTTATGCTGAAAGTGGGAATGGTTTCGCCATTGGATTTGATTGGCTGAAAATTTTGAATGGACGAAGAAATAATGTATTAATTAAACAACCATTTTATTATTGTTCCCCCGTTATTTATGATGAACCTGAACAAAATGATCTTGTCATAAACATGTTAGAATCTGGGATTAATGATTTGAAAAATTTTGGGGAGACATGCTCTACAAACCCATCTTATTTAACTGCTTTTCGAAATCGAATAATAGAAGAAATTGTGACCCAATTATATGTAATATCTGATTTTATAAAATCACCTGAGTATAGCAGCGAAAGAGAAATGCGTGTATTTATAGATTTCAACGATGGGACATTAGAAGCAAAAAACATTCGATTTTTTGAAAAGAATGGAAAATCAATTCCATACTTAATGTTTGATTTTCGAAATCCTCAAACAAAAATTCTACCTATATGTGAAATAAAAGTTGGGCCGAAAGCAACATTTGAAATTGAAAAAAAATTTGTTGAAGAACGATTGGCTGATATTAAGCCAAATTGGGGTGATTCTGTTTATCCGCGTATTACACAATCACAATTTGCAATCACTTAATCTAGGACAATGTAATTCAAGGGCTGCCGTCGCTTCGCGACGCCTTGCCCTTGGCACCCATTTGCTCATAACAGGGCTTGGGTGCAACTCTGTGAGCGCCTGTGCAAAGAGGGCGGCAAGCCCGCACCGAAGCGAAGAGAGATGTACCCAAGCCCAGGTGACTCACTTAAAAAAAACGATGCTTTCTTGCTTGATTCATTTTAGAGAAACGAACACCATACCCCCATGCGAGCGTTATTATTCAATCCTTGGATCACCGATTTCTCCGCCTTCGACCATTGGGCGCGGCCTTTGAATCTGCTGCGGCTTTCGTCCGTGTTGCGTTCATGCGGGTGGGAGATCGACTTCTACGATTGCATCGACCGCCGATCGCCTGACCTGGACGGCTTACGCCCGCCGCAGAAACACCGACTCAACCAATATGGATGCGGGCACTATTACCGCGAAGATATCCCGCTGCCGGAGGCGTTGTCATTTGTCCCGCGTGAGTACAAACGCTATGGCGTCCCGCCGGAGCGCGTCGAGCAACGCTTGAAAGACTTTGCGCAGCCGGACATGGTGATTATTCCCTGCATGATGACCTATTGGTATCTGGGCGCGTTTGATGCGATTGCTATGGCGCGGCGCTTGTTCCCAAAGGCGCAGGTCGTAATCGGCGGCGTGTACCCGACGCTATGCAAAGAACACGCGCAGCAGCACTCGGGCGCGGACGCAGTCGTCACCGGACGCGACTGGTTCGATTGCGTGAACCAGATCAACCATCTGGCGGGCGTTACGGTTGAATGCAAGGGACAGCAAAGCGATTGGATCGAGCCGGACTACGAATGGATGCGGGGAGATTTCTGTTTTCCTATATTAATGTCCACGGGTTGCCCCTGTCACTGCACCTATTGCGCGACCCATTCGCTTTGGCCGAGCCATATTCCTTACCCGGTCGATGCGATCATTCATTCATTAGAGTGCCTGGTTGAAGAGTTTGGCGCGACTGATATCGCGTTTTATGACGATGCGCTGCTGGTCAAGAAAGAAGAATGCGCCCTACCGGTGTTTGAAGAAGTGGCGCGGCGCGGTTGGAACCTGCGCTTTCATACTCCCAACGCGCTGCACGTTCGCCGCGTTGACCGTGAGACAGCGCTTTTATTGAAGCGGGTCGGATTCACGACCATCCGGCTGGGGTTGGAGGTCGCGCAACGCGATATGCAGCGCTCCACTGGCGGTAAGGTGTACACCGACGAATATGTACAATGTATGCAATACCTTCGCGAGGCGGGTTTCGGCCCGCGCGAGGTCGGAACCTACCTTTTATTGGGGATGCCCGGGCAGCCGCTTCAAGACGTGGAAGACGCCTGCCGCGTCGTAATTGACTCGGGCAGTCAGATCAAAATCGCGATGTATTCGCCTCTGCCGCAGACGCCTTTGTTTGAACGAGAACTCATCGGCTTCGATTATGACCCCCGCACAGAGCCGTTGCTGCAAAATAATTCCCTCACGCCGTGGCGAAAAAACGCCTTTCATAACGAAGATTATCAAGCCTTCAAACGCTTTGTTAACGGGGCGAATCAGCAATTGGCGTCAAAAAATAACCCAATTTCGGCGGTTTTAACCCCCCAAATAGCTAAAATGCCTGAAAATAGGGCATAAAATCACGGTCAAGTGCATTTTTTTCTTGACGCAAGCGAAAAAAGTATTAAATTACATCTAATGTAATTACACACGCTTAAAGGAGAGTTCTGATGAAGAAGACCGTTGCTAAGACTGCCAAGCCGATGACCAAAAGCCAATTGATCGGCCATTTGGCGGAAAAGATTGAAATCACCAAAAAGCAAGTACAAGAGTTGTTAGACGAATTGGCTGCTGTTGGTTACAAAGAAGCCAAAAAAGGTTTTACCCTTCCCGGTTTTGGTAAATTGGTTTTGGTGAAACGCAAAGCGCGCAAAGGCCGCAACCCGGCGACCGGCGAAACCATCAAGATTCCGGCAAAGACCGTCGTCAAGTTCCGTATCGCCAAAGCCTGCAAAGATGCAATCCTGGGAACAAAATAGTCATTCTTCAATCAAGAATGTCATCTGAATGTTCTCGAACACGGGCCATCTAAACGGGACCTATGGTCTCATTCATAAAGGCAGCGGTTCGAAGATAACCTGATCCCCCGCGTATCGTTCCCGATGCGTGGGGGTTTTGTTTTTTTATTACCCTGCCAAATGATGACTTAACCAATTGTGTAATCATTCAGACTACACAGAAGTAACTTGAACTAACAATTTAACCAACACCTTCGTAGATATGAAATGAATTCATTTTTTATTACATCTCCGAATCACCTGTAACGTAAAAACTTAGATGCACTTGCCCGACCGAAGAAACAGTGGCGCCTCCCCTGCGGTATAAAATTTGCTCCCATGCGTATTTAGGAATAATTGAATATGTTTACGTAAAGGACGGCATCATGAAATTATCAACGAAACTTACACTATCTTTGGTCGGCTCACTGATTATTGTGCTTTCAATTTGCTTAATGGGACAATTCTGGGCGTCCGGCAAAAGTATTGATAAACAATCACATTCATTTTTTACGCTGATTCAAAATCAAAATCGCCAAAATGCGCTCATTATTCAAGAATTTGTCGATAAAACGCTGAGTTCGTCGATTCAAGAAGGCGAAATGGAGCGGTTTGAAGAACTGCTGGCTGATTTATCAGAAGTCGACAACTTAAACGAGTTCACGTTATTTAACGAAACGGGAGGCGCTGCGTATTCAACCGTCGCCGAACGAATTGAGCAGCCGATGGATGAAAAAGTTTGGGCTCAATTACAAGCCAACCCGGAAATGATCGTTGAAGAGACGGACGATCATATCAATATATATGATGTGCAGATCGCAGATGCAAAATGTATTGATTGCCACGATTGGACCGAAGGCCAGATTGGCGGCGTCGCTTTTTATTCTTTTTCTAATGACTCGTTGCTGGAAGGCATGAATGTCGCCGCCGTAACGATGTCTGATTTAAAAGGCTCCTTCTTTAACGGCAGCCTTGCGATTCTATTCACGATTTCAATCTTTGCCGCATTACTGGTCTACTTCTTGACGAAGCGCTTCGTGATTCAACCGTTACAACATGGCCTCAAGGCGGCCCATGCGGTGGCGTCGGGCGATTTTACTCATCGCGTTGATGTGAAATCCAAAGACGAAATGGGAGACTTCTCGAATTCTCTCAATCAAATGTCAGACACGCTGCAACGCATTATGAAAGAATTCTCGTGTACGGCGGATGAAGTGTCAGCTGGCGCGGAAAGTTTATCAGAAACGTCGCAGAGTATGTCTCAATCGAACACCGTCCAGGCGTCTAGCATTCAGGAAACCCGCAACGCGATTGATGAATTGACCGAATCGGTCAATCAAAACGCCCAAAATGCAGGCAAGACGAACAAGATTACCGAACGGGCGTCGAGTGAAATTGAGCAATGCGGAGAGGCCGTCCTGAAAACGGTCGCCGATATGAAGGTGATTACTGAAACAGTGCAAGTCGTTGACGATATTGCAGACCAAACCAATTTGCTGGCGTTAAACGCCGCCATTGAAGCCGCGCGCGCTGGCGAGCTCGGCAAAGGCTTCGCCGTAGTCGCGGTCGAAGTAAAAAAACTGGCGGAACGCAGCCAGGAATCGGCCAAACAAATCAGCGCTCTGGCAAAGAACAGCGTGTCACGCGCGGAACAGGCCGGGAAACTGATCCAAACCGTTATCCCCATTATTCAAGAAGCGGCCCAGTATGTTCAGGGAATTTCATCTGCAAGCGATACCCAGGCGCAGGCGGCGAACCAAGTCCAGTCGATTCTGGAACGCCTCGACCAGATCACCCATGATAACTCTATGACCAGCGACCAGACCGCCGCCGCCAGTGAGCAGTTGGCCGCCCAGGCGATGAGCCTGAAAGAAATGATGCAGGGCTATCGCTTTGATGACGGTGATTCGTCGCTAAACACGCAGAGGCCCTTTAATTCTCAAATTTCAACCAAACCGAGGACAAACGGCAAGGCAAAGAAACGCTCATTCGTTGAGTGGAGCGATGCAATGAGCGTGCAAGCGCATAATATTGACGAGCAACATAAAAAACTGATCACTCTCATTAACCAACTGTATGACGCGATGAAGGACAAGCAAGCGAAGGCCGTATTGTCTGGGATACTTGATGAACTGGTCCGCTATACCAAGAACCATTTTTCAGCGGAAGAAAACAAAATGGAACAGGCGGGGTATCCCAAATTGGAGGCGCACAAAAAGATTCACGTTGGCTTTACGGACAAAGTATTGGAATTTCAACGAGCGTTTGAATCCGGCGAAGTGATCCTTTCACAGGATATTCTTGATTTCCTCAAAGACTGGTTGATAAGCCACATCATGAAACAAGACCAAGAATACACGCCGTACATGCAATCAGCGCAAAAATCCCTCAGCGCACATGCGGTGAATTGAGGCGGACATATTGCTTTAGGTTACTGTGAAAGAGTCAGTAATAGGCCCTCGTTCAAATTGAGCGAGGGCTGCTGCGCGCTTATCCGTGCAGTTTAAATTACGAGTTTCACTCTAAGTTTCTGCTTGTTATTGCAATTATCCGGTTCGCTGATAACCCCTAAAGTAACTTAAACCGATGTAAAGAGCCGCTTATCTGCGGTTTAACTCCAAGCAATTCGGGATTGTTTGGTACGTAATCTCTCCAGGAATAGAACGATTCTGTATATTTTAGGATAAAAAAACAAAACTCGATTGAATCCAAGTTGATGAGTCTATATTATATTGTATGTAATATAATATGACGTGAGTTTCGTACTGTTATTATTATGTTAAAGCGCCGAGTCGATGTTTTGGTTATTTGCTCGTTTGGTATTATCGTAGAAGGGGTTTTGAAGGGGGAGTAAAAAAGATGAGAAAAAGCGCAACGCGCCCCTAGGTCAAAAGCAAAATCTGTCTATTATTTCGCTCCGGTTCAGAGATGAACTTTCGGAACTGGAGCCTAAGAGAAGGCAGTAAGGGTAAGCGAAAAAAAAGTAAAAAAAGTTTCGCAGACCCCTTGGTAAGAAAGAAAAAAATGATTATTCTCTTGCTCCGGTTCAGAAGTTAACTTCGGCCCCGCCCAAGAGTACGCAGCAGGGCAAGCGGAAAAAAGTTTAAAAAGTTTCGCTGGTTGGGTTGACGGGGGGGAAGAGTTTGGGTAGTATCTTCTCTTGCCCGCTAGAAACAAAAGGGCTTACAAACATCGCCCGCTTCAGGTGGGCGATAATTACGTAAAGCGAACAAAGGAAGTAATTTCTTTCTCGTTCTTTGACAATCAGGCAGGTTTGCGTGTGCAGGTACTGCGGCTTAAGGCTTCGGCCTTGAGTAACAGTTCCTAAGTACAAACGAACAACTATTAACGCGATGAAAAAGTCGCGTTTGTTCTGGAGTACAGTAACTAGGACCATACACTCACTCGATGAGTGTTGACACTTTCCACGGAGAGTTTGATCCTGGCTCAGAACGAACGCTGGCGGCGTGGATAAGGCATGCAAGTCGAGCGCGAACGTTCCCTTCGGGGAATTAGTAGAGCGGCAAACGGGTGAGTAACACGTGAGTAACGCACCCTATGGTGGGGGACAACCGCGGGAAACCGCGGCTAATACCGCATAATGTCGTTTTGTCGCATGGCAGAACGACCAAAGGGGGGGATCTTCGGACCTCTCGCCAAAGGAGCGGCTCGCGCCCAATTAGCTTGTTGGTGGGGTAACGGCCTACCAAGGCTACGATTGGTAGCCGGTCTGAGAGGATGACTGGCCACACTGGGATTGAGATACGGCCCAGACTCCTACGGGAGGCAGCAGTCTAGAAGCTTCGTCAATGGGCGAAAGCCTGAACGAGCGACGCCGCGTGCAGGACGACGGTCTTCGGATTGTAAACTGCTTTCGACAGGGATGAATGATATGGAGGCCAATAACTTCTGTATTTGACAGTACCTGGAGAAGAAGCCCTGGCTAACTCCGTGCCAGCAGCCGCGGTAATACGGAGAGGGCAAGCGTTGTTCGGATTTATTGGGCGTAAAGCGCGTGCAGGCGGCTTAGTAAGTCAGATGTTAAAGACCCACGGCTCACCCGGGGGAATGCGTCCGATACTGC
>JAVCCE010000019.1 GCA_030765645.1 Candidatus Hinthialibacter antarcticus
GGGCAGGAAACGGTTTCCATTGTGCGTCCTTTCTAATTCGGAGGGTCGAACATTGAGGCCAGCGGCGGTAAACCAAACGGGGGCCGGGACGACCAAGCGGCCCAGCCCCCATCTATCATAAAGTAATCGGGTGCGTCTGACTATAGTTGATTCGGTCGCGCGCTATCCAAGCAGCGACAAGAACGACTGCGGCAAGAAGTTTGCCTGCGCGAGAATCGAAACGCCTGCCTGTAGCAACACCTGGTTTTGCGCAAATTCGCTTGATTCAAGCGCGATATCTGCATCGCGCAGTCGCGATTCGGCTGCGGTCAGGTTTTCTGATGCGACGCTCAAACTGGCGATGGTACCTTCTAAGCGGTTGGTCGCGGCGCCAAGCAACGAGCGCGTACGATTGACCTGGTCAAGCGCTTCGTCAACGATGCGTAATGCCTCGTCAACGCCTTCGACGGTTCGGATGTCGATATTTTCTATGGTCCGTCCGCTGCCGCGTCCGAAGCCAAGGTTTTGAGAACTTAAATCGCCGATCGCTGTGCGGAAGCGTTGTTCTGCAAATGCGCCGATCTGGAAGTTCACCGCATTGTTCACAACGGAAATCAAGATGGTTGTTCCAGGATCGGGTATCGTTGCGGCCGTTGAGGTGATATCCATGATGCCGTCAAAATCAACTTGCAGCACCTTGGCAACGCCCGTGTTGAAACTGCCGTCGTCTACGAACACCACATCCTGGGCGCCGTTTTGGAACGTGACGGCAGGCCCGCCGTTGAGACGCCCAACGTATTCTTGTCCTTCAACGATGATGGTGTCTGTGCCGACGGTCAGCCCTGTCCCGACGCGGAAGGTCAATTGCGGTTGCACTTTGCCCTCACGGGTCGACTCGGCGCCATACGCAGTCACCATGTCGCCTGCATTTGCACGGAACGCATCGCCGCCGTTGAGCCTGAAGGTTGCGCTTTCGGCGAAGCCTTCATTGATCAATTCGGCGTCATCGGAGATGGTATACGGCGTGGTGGTTGACGTATCGGAATCATTGAACGTCAACGTAAAGTCGAGTTGAGAGTTGTCACGTCCGACATCATCAATGAGTTGCAGCACGCCGCTGGGCGAGAAGGTAAAAATCGCCGATTCAAAGCGCGTCAAATCACCATTTTGGGTATTGCCTGCGCCATAAAAGCGCGTGCGGTAATTCAATTCTGAAATGAGGCCGGAGACCGAAGCAAAAGTAAAATCGGCTAACGCGGCGTCTGTTGTAGCGACATTGCTAAAGGTATAGGTAGACTGGAAGGTCGTACCATCGGCTTCGATCCCGCGCAATGTTACGGTATCGCCGGAACTCACCGAAACGCCGCCCGTGTAAACGCCTGCGACAAATGAACCGTTGAGTTGCAACCCGGCAGTGTTGTGGGTCATCGAAGTGTTGCGGTTGATGATGTTTCCATTGTGATCGCGGAAACTAATTGTGCTTTCGAGTTTGCGGTTTTGGGCGCTTTGCACGTCTTCGACGCTGATTTCAAAGTCGCCGCCGCCAAATGTTGAACCCGTAATGGCCGTAACGGCGTTGCCGATCTGGCCTTGGCCCGACAAGACGGACGCACCACCAATGGCGCCGGAACGCGTAACGCCCACCGCTTGTGTAACCATCTCGCCATTTTTAACCACACGGACCGACAGATCAGACAAATTGACGCTCTCACCAGTGCTGCGAAGCAAGATACGCCCTGCATTGGCGCCTGTCGTTTGTGCGACCGCCGTCGTTTTGAATGTTGTCGGAACATTGGCTGATCCGCCAAAGATGGAAGATTCCGCATTGGCAATGGCTACGCCAATCGCGGAGGTAAAGCCTTGAAAGGTAACGCCAGCAGCCTGGTGAAACGCACTAATCGCGCCGTAGAACTTAGTCGTACCGTCTGAAAGAACACCTTCAAATGAGATGACGTCCGTTCGGGCAACCGAAACGCCGTTGAAAAAACCAGCAGCGATGGTATCGCCGGTTGCGTTTAATCCGGTGCCGTTGGTCAGGCCAGCGTTGCCTTCAGAGAAATAAGCGAGGCTGACGGCGAAGTCAGTGGCATTTTGGATGCCAGCGTTAATCGTGCTGGTGATGCCATTATCATCGAGTCCGCCGACAAATTGTTGGAACCCGTTGCTGGTTTTGACAATATTTAGAAAATGGACGCCGTTTTCAAGCGTGTTGGATGCAGGGCCGCCGTCAATATTGATTCCAAAATTCTGGGGCCCGTCTTGCCCAGGCTTGACCTGGGCGTCCACAGCAAAGTCGCCGTTTAACAACCGGTTTTTGCTGAATTGAGTGGTATCAGCAATGCGGCTGATTTCGTCAATACTTTGAAACACTTCGTCTTGAAGCGCTTGGCGCGCTTGCATATCGTTGACGCCCGTGTTTCCAGCCTGGACGGCCAGAACACGGATGCGGTCGAGGCGGCTGGTCATTTCTTCCATCGCGCCTTCGGCCACGTTAATCATATTGATGCCGTCTTGCGCGTTCATCACGGCGCGGTTTAATCCTCGCACCTGTGAACGGATACGCGTTGCGACGGTCATACCGGCAGCGTCATCGCCGGCGCGGTTGATGCGAAGACCTGAAGACAGGCGTTCGATCGATTTTTCGAGCTGTTGGCTGGTGCGCGACAAATTAAAGTTCGCATTCAGCGCAGCAACATTGTTGTTAATACGCGAGATACTCATGAGCATCCTCCGTGAATGGGGTTCATCCGGCATCCGTGCCGAATGGGTTTTCAGCCGTTTGGGCTGCACCTGCCCGCTATCTGCAGTGGGTGCTGCACTGGTTGACCATTGCCGCCGGGGCGTCGAGTGAGGCGCCTCGGCGATCGTCATCCAGTCGCGGGTCAGGCGTTAGGGCGCTTATTTCCGGCGCAGCGTTGAAGGGCGGTTCCGACGAGTGATCGGACGCGTCTTCGGCTTTGCTGGAATGATTCATGCGCTTGGCGGATGCCCGGCGGCTGTCAAAACGGAGTTTGATCGCTGCCAGGGGGGGCTGTAAACGACGAGCGCATGAAGGGTGCTTTGCGTTTGAGATTGGCCATAGCCAATGTCATGAGAATATTCGCCATTGCCGTCGACGCCAGGAAGTCAACCTGGCCCACTCCGAACTTCACGAAGTGGAGACGGGGCTATGTTGTGTTGCGTGACGTCGCCTACCTCCTTGGGAATCTTTTTTTGGTTTTCTTTAAGCGCAGTTGCGCATAGTTCTATATTTGTTCATCCACTCGCATCCGGTGGGCCAGACTTGGCCCTGGCCGGGGAGGTGGTTTTTTCCTGATAAAAATGTATCGGGTCTTGCGGTGTTTCATTGTTCGTCCCTCTTCGCTTCTTTTGACGGCGCCAGCGCTTGCGTAGAGCTTCGCTGTGATGACCGCCTACACACTGCTTTGAATCTTCGCGTACAGGATTCGAACCCGTCCCGCCTATCTCGAACGCCGCCTCAGGCCGCCCAATCGCGAGTCAGGCGATTGCAGCGCGTTGCGTTCCCTGCCGGGACTTCTGTCGCCCAGGCAAGAAGGAAAGGCCCCTGAAAGCACCGCGACCAAGGCTCCCGCCCCTGCGGGAATGACCAGTTCCTCGGAAACGCAATGGGCGCATTGAGCCGCAGAACCACTGTGTTTCAAGGACCTTCCTTTGCGTTCGTTCTAAGAAACCTGCGCCGTTGGCTGACGCATCACTTCGGGAGCCCTCATTCCCATCCCGTGGATGGAGGAAGAAAAGCTGTATCCGCCGGATGGCATGAGAGGGTAAATTCCGCACCGTCTCGTTCTCCCTACTGGCCCGCCGAATCGCCGTTTGTCGCACCGCACAGCAAAAAGGCGGAGGATGTCGCCGGCAAGCGTCGCCGGTATCCGTTTCTTCGTTATTCGTTCACTGTTTCAACTGCATCCCTGGCGCCGAAGCGCTTTAGGAATACGCCAACCGGCAAGCCGGCGACTGCCGAAATGCTTTGCGTAGTTGTCTACGAAGCCCGTCGGCGAAGTCCATCACTGAGTGAATCAATACCATCGTCGTTCTCCTCGCTGTCAGGTTGCAAGCGTCGTTCAGCAGTAGAAACCATCTCTGTAAGCATCGCTGGACTACACTCCTGAAGAGTCCCCGTCCGGGGGATCGTCTCTTCAACGCCAGGGCCAATGAAACCTTTTCGTTGACACTGGGGTTGAGGCGGCGATCCTTTGTCTGGTTTGTCGTTTTCTCCTTATTTTTAGGCGCAATCCGGGCGGGGTGGAGCTGCGGAGCGTCGTGCTCCACCCCGCTCCGGTTGCAATTACCGAGCGTTTCCAACAACCAAGGGGAAGACCCCTTATCCGAGTAGCGAGAGTAAGTTTTGCGGCAAGAAGTTTGCCTGCGCGAGGACTGACGTCCCCGACTGGAATATGATCTGGTTAGACGTAAAGTTAGAGACTTCTTGAGCGAAGTCCACATCGCTGATGCGTGATTCCGATGCAGACAAGTTTTCTGAAGCCACTGACAGGCTTTGAATGGTCGTTTCTAAGCGATTGGTGAATGCGCCTAGCGCTGCCCGCGTCCGGCTGATTTGGTCAAGAGCCTTGTCGATGATCTCAAGCGACTCATTGGCGCCTTCAACGGTGGTCACGTTGATGTTACTGATGGTGCGTCCACTGTCTAAACCAAAGCCTAAACTTGTTCCATGTAGGCTTGGAATATTGACTTGTAAGTCTTGTCCTTTGAACGGCCCCACCTGAAAATTCAACGCATTGTTGGTGGTGGTCAGCTGTATCGCCATGCCGTTATTGCGCGAGCCATCGGTTGGAGGCCCGGTGATATCGAGGATGGCGTCAAAGTCAAGCATGATGGTTTCGGCTACGCCGTCGCTGAATCCACTTTCAAAGAAGACATTGCTGTCGCCGTTTTGAAAGGTCACTGTGGCGCCGCCGTTGAGGCTGCCGATAAATTCTTTTTCAATAACCGCCGCTGTATCTGTGCCGCGATTGAAGATCGCATCGTCGATAGCCGTGCGGAAACCAGAGCCAAGACGCATCACCAGGCGTTCTTGCGCTTCACCGAATTTTGTCGGCGTCTGCCCCAGCAGTTCAAGCGTATCGCCAATGACGACGCGCTGACGCGGGCCTCCGTCGATGCGAATCGTGGCGGTTTCAGGCGTTCCGTCGAAGATCAATTCGCCGCGGTCGGGTACTGTCCGAGTGGTATTTTGGTCTTTCACTGTGAAGAAGATGCCCGATTTCGAGAAATTGGCCTCATCATCAACCAGACGCAACGTACCGTTGCCCGACACCGTAAGCATGGAGTCTTGGAAGCCGCTTTGCAGGTTCGGGCCGTTGACGCCGCGTGAACGGTCGCGGTAATTCAGTTCATCCACCAAACCGCCTAAGGTCGCGATGGTTCCGTCGCCCAAGTTGGTATCGGTCAATGGGTCTTGGGAAATGGTGAAGATGGTTTCAAAGGTCGTACCATCGACGTTGATTCCCTGCATGGTCAGCGTATCGCCAGTTGCCAGGGCAATACCGGTGTCGTTCGTCGTGAAGGTTCCGTTGACGAAGGTGCCGTTAAGAATGACCTGGTCGTTGGTTCGCGCCAATGAGATACTGCGGTCAATGACCGTGCCGGAGCGCAGACGGAAACCAAGCGTGGTTTCGGTCTCGCGGCGGCGCGGCGGTACGATATCGGTCACTTCGATGCCGAAATCGCCCGAACTAAAGGTCGAGCCAGTGATGGCTTGCGACAAGTTGCCGATTTGAGCGCCCACTTGCTGGCCCTGGACGTAGTCGCGGGTAATGCCCATCGAGTTACGCTGGACGCCAGCCGTAGTAATGACGGTAAAGTTAATATTAAATTGCGACGGCGCATCCGTCGTGCTGGCATTGGTGGTTGTTGTCGTACCCGCCGCTTGTGCGCTCAAGAAGCGCATGCGTCCCAAACCTTGGGCGGTGGTGAAACCGTTTGCCGCCAAAGAAACGTGGGTTTGAACAAACGAACCGGGGATATTCGTCGCAACGCCGCCGAATAATGCGGTTTCGGCGTTATCCACTGCGGTTTGAATTTGCGTTTCGAGGTTGGCCATGGTCTGCGTACCAACGCTGATCGAACCCGCAAACGGGGTCACGCCGTCTGATAACACGCCCTGGAAGGCGATCACGTCGCCGGTAACGGTTGAAACGCCGTCAAACGTGATGGCGTTTAATGCGGTTGTACGCGCGGCGGCTGTCGTCGTGGCGGCTTGTAGGTTGAATTGACCGACGGAAACCGCGACGTCTGTCGCATCGCCGATTCCAGTCGCAAAAAAGGCTTGCCCGTCTTCTTCTTTAAAGGGAAGAAGTTTTTCGGAACCCGCCTCAGTCTGAACGATATTAAGGATTGAAATGCCTGACTTTAGGTTACTGGCATTGGGGTCTTTAGAAACATTAACGCCCAAATCGTCTTGCCCTTTTTTCACTTCCGTCTTGTTGGCGTTGTCGCCAGAGAACAAGAGACGGTTGCTAAAGCGGGCGGTGGACGCAATGCGGTTGACTTCGTCGATTTGTTGGAAGACTTCTTCTTGGATCGCCTGGATGGCTTCGCTGTCGAGTGTGCCTGTGTTTCCGGCTTGAATCGACAGTTCACGAATCCGCTGTAGGCTTTGAACGAGCGCATCAAGCGAGGCTTCAGTGGTATTGACCATACTGATGCCGTTTTGCCCGTTTTGGATGGCTTGGTTAGTGCCGCGGATTTGGGTACGGAGGCGTTCACGAATCGTCAAACCGGCTGCATCGTCGCCAGCGCGATTGATGCGTAAGCCCGAAGACAATCGTTCGATATTTTTGGCGAGCGCGTCGCCATTGGTGTTGAGGTTTCGTGTTGCCCGAATGGCGGCAACATTGTTATTAATGCGGGTAATACTCATGATCGTATCCTCCGTGATACTGAACCCTGACCATCCTGGTCGGGTGTTTGCTTTCCTGGAGTCCGTCTCCAGGGCCGCGAGAGGCTGCCGCCGTTTCCTGAGCGCATCCTGCGCTCTTGGGCTCATCCTTGAGCCGGGCGAATGCCCTTTATTCTAAACTCGCGCCTCAACCAAATTCAATAAAAAGTAAGTATGTTAGTTAGTATCGGCTTTTCACAAAATCCTTTAGACTTTTTTTTATTTTTCTCTGCTGAAGTCTATTCGCCAATACACGTTAAATGATCGACGAATCCCTGCGCGACTTTATACTTTTTTTTGCGTATTTCTTTTTCACTCTTCTCACGCATATATATATTGTCGCCATTATTTGGCAGACTACGGGAGAATTCATTTTCCAGGAGAGACTACAATGGAGTATCATTCATCACGCAGGCAATTTTTGTCCACCGCCGCGCTTGCTGCAATCAGCGCACCCACCGCCCTTTCACAAGCAACGCCTAAAACGATTCTGCTGCGGTCGAGTTGGCAAGACGTCAACATCGGAGACATTGCTCATACGCCTGGCATGATTGAGTTCATCAAACAACGCCTGCCCGGCGTTCGGGTCATTTTGTGGCCCAACCAGATGAACGGCCCGGTTGCGTCGATGCTCTACAAGAAATACCCGAAATTAAAGATCGTGAAAGGCGACCTCAAAAATGGCGAGCCATACGAGCGCGATTTGAAGCAGGCCTTCGAAGACGCCGACTTGTTTCTGCACGGTTCCGGGGCGGGATTTTATACGTTGCCCCACATGCAGGCCTGGAAAAAACGGACGGGCAAACCCTACGGCGTGTTCGGCGTGACATTCTCTTCTGTCAAGGAAACACAAAAAGAGATTCTAAATAGCGCGGCGTTTCTGTTTTGCCGTGAAACCCATTCCATCAAAAATCTGCGCGAGGCGGGAATTCATTCTCCCGTGATTGATTTTGCGCCGGACGCGACCTTCAACTTGAATCTAAGCGATGACGCCAAAGCAACCGCCTACATGAAGAAACGCGGACTGGTTGAGAACGAGTTTATCTGCTGTGTACCGCGTTTGCGCTACACCCCTTACCACCTGATGAGGATGGTCGGATGGAGCGAGGACGAAATCCTACAAAAAACCAGCGTCAATGAACTGCACAAAGAAGCCGATCACGCCAAAATGCGGGCGGCGATTGTCCGTTGGGTGCGCGAAACCGGCAAGAAGGCGCTGCTCTGCCCTGAAATGACCTACCAGATCGCCCTATTAAAACCCATGTTGTTCGACCCGCTGCCGGATGATGTAAAGAAAAACGTGGTCATACGACAGGTCTATTGGCGGCCTGATGAAGCGGCGTCTGTCTATCGGCGGGCTTTTGCCGTCATCAGCATGGAATGCCACTCGCCGATTATCGCCGCCGTGAATGGAACGCCATTCATGTATCTGCGCCAGCCGCAAGACACCATCAAAGGGCAAATGTATTACGACATTGGCGCTGACGATTGGGTCTTTGAGATTGAAGAATCCACGGGCGTACAAATCTCAGACAGGCTGATGGAAATGGCTTCATCGCCGGAGCAGACGAAAAACGATCTGGCGAATGCAATGGAAAAGGTAAATGAACGCTATAAAGCAGCGGCAAAGATCATGCAGGATTTTTTGCCACTATAAAACATAAAAATACACAGCATAAAAATGACAGGCGCTGCCCGCCAAGACGAAGCAATGCCAGATGGCATGATGATACGGAAGATTTTTTTTGATATAAAAAATCACGCCGAAGGTATAAAATAACCCGCCCGCCAGCAGCCACAAGAACCCATCATAAGCAATCGCATCGACCAAAGGCTTGAATGCAATCACTGCCACCCAGCCCATGCCGATATACACCAGCGACGAGATGACCCGCCAACGTCCGGTTGTGAATATTTTGAGGCCGATACCGACCAACGCCAGCCCCCAGATCACGCCGAAGAGCGACCATCCCCACGCGCCGCGTAAGGTCACCAGGGTAAACGGCGTGTAACTGCCAGCTATCAATAAATAAATAGATATATGGTCGAAGATACGAAACGTCCGTTTCAAGTCCGGCGCCTGGACAGCGTGATACAGCGTCGAAGTAGAATAGAGGATGACCAGGGTGGCGCCGTAGATACTGACGCTGACGATGCGCCAGGCGTCGCCGTTGGACGAAGCCTCGACCACCATGCCAATCAGCGCGATGACCCCTAAGATGACGCCCGCGAGATGGGTGAGAATATTCGCCCGTTCTTCAGCAGGCGTGTAGACATGCGGAATGTTGTGCGACACCTTCGCTTCCAATCTAAATCAACAATATATATGAATGATCATTTAAGAGACTTCAAGCAAGTATAGGGTACAACAATCCAGATAAAATTCACGGTTGGAGCGCTGCGGCCTGAATGGTTATTATTGTAAGTTGTAGGGTGGGATGAATGGAATGAATCCCACCATTTGTTATTAGTAAGTTTATATTGGTGGGATTCGCTTCGCTCATCGCCACCCTACTTGAAAAAGTTTAATTCGATTAACCATCAATCAAGGGCTGTCCGCTTCGCGGCCTTGCCCTTGCCACCCATTCATCCTCGGCAATTCTTTTACAATCAGTGAAATGATCAGATATGTTGTCAGGGAGACCAGAATTATAGAAATATCCATTATTGGGGTTTCTAATTAAAAAGGTGTATAGATATTGAGATGATTTGATAATAATATCTAATTCTGGAGATTGCATAAATTCAACCTCATCAAGATGAGCAATAAATTTGTCTCTATATATTTTCGCCTTTTTGATTTCGAGTTCACAGAGCATTGCATTGATAAAATTAGTTTCATTAGCAACTAGTTTTGAATAGTAATGCTTTCCCTTTTTGTCACAAAAAAGTTTACACCACTCTAAAATGCAAATATCTAAATTGTTATTCTTAACTGTTATCCTCAGAGATATTAAATTATTTACGGCAAGACAAAAAAATCTTGCAACGCTTTCAATCGCGAGGGGCCAACATTCGAGACGCCGTCAACTTCGTCCCAGGACTTGAAACCGCCCAGCCGTTGGCGTTCCAGCAAAATCGCCTTGGCCAGCTGCGGGCCGATGCCGGAGACTTGCTGCAATTGCTGCATCGTCACCCGGTTGAGCGACGGCTTGGCGTTTCGCTGGGCGCGATTGAAAAGTGGATATTCATACGGAACGCGGCGAGCGACCGTCGGCGAGAACACCGGGATTGGTCGGGGCGTGGGTTGAAGCGCCTGTTGTCGCAAGAAGGCCTCGATCTCTTCCATCTTGGCGGCGCCGATGCCGGAGACTTCCATTAATTGTTCAAGCCGAACAAACCCGCCATTGGTCGCGCGAAAATCAAGAACCCGTTGCGCGAGCACCTCGCCCACGCCGGGCAGTTGCTCGATTTCTTTTTTGGAAGCACGGTTAAGATAGGCCAGCGCGGCGTCTGGTTGAGGCTGCGCGGCGGGAATGACGGGCGCCGTCTCGCTCAGGGTGGGGACGGGCTGCGCGGCGGCGTCGAAAGGGGTCCCGCCCTGGCGGGCGATAATCACCTCGGCGGTTTTGGGCGCGCCGCGATAGTTCTGCCACGCCACGCCGCACAACAACACGGTAACCAATAACAACGCCAATAGGGTTTCGCTCTTGTTCATAGCGCCTATTGCAACACGAGAAATATGGTTTGTTCAAGGACAAGCCAACGTGTGGATAAAAATTTCTGCTAGAAACGAACGGTTTGGATTTCGCCCCACACCATCGGCCCAAGCGGCATAAACGGAACATAAATACGAACAGAGGCGGATTGATTGGGCAGCAGTTTTCGCGACAACCGCATGTAACCGGTCAGGCTGTCTTGGGTCAACGGTGCATACGCCCTCTGCGGCGGACGCACCCACGCCGAACGCGCCCAACCATCAATGCCTCTCACAAAATACAACACCTGGCTTTCACGCTGGTACGCGTCGCCGTTGAAGAACCACGTCCAGTTGTCTTGCCAGGGCAGCGGCGCGTCGATGGTTTCGCCGAGCGCTCCTTTTTGTGAAAGAAACATGCCGCGCCCGCCGGTTTCTTGCGGGCTGTGCCGCCACGCGCACCAGAACACCGCATCAGACTGCGCCCCCGGCTTCGCGACAGCGGTCGCATCAATCACGCCCACGCGTACGGTCGCGCTGGTGGTTTGCACCACCACTTCAGCGGCGTGAAATTGATAGACGTGATCGCCAAAGTCTACGGAGAAATCCATCCCCCCCTGAGCGTTAGGGCGAAATAGTTTTGGAGCCACGTCAGCGCGGTCGCCGACGAACAATTGCAACTCGCCCTGCGCCGCTTGCAGCGTTCCACTAGCGGTCAGAACAATTCCATTGGGGATAGAACGGACAATTTCTTCTTGGCTATAGACAAAATGAGAAGCAAGAGCGAAAAGGCTCAATGCGCTGAGGCAGGCCGTCATGCAGCGGAAGAATCGCGTCAACATAAGACTATCGTAAAACAAAATTGGGCCGGGAGAACCCCGGCCCAATAGAAATTGTCTACGAAATAGCGCTTAGGCTTCTTTTTCGACCAAGACTTTGAGTTCGGCGATGGTCTCGCTGGAAAAACGCACCGGGACGGTATAAACGCCCAAGGCTTTGATGGGTTCGTCGAGTTGAATCTTGCGGCGATCCACAACAACGCCTTTTTCCGCCAACGCGTCGGCGATGTTCTGGGCGGTGACGCTACCGAACAGGCGATCTTCGTCGCCCGCCTTCACGTGAATTTTGACCATGGTGCTCGCCAAGCGGTTGGCGACGTCTTGTTCGGTTTTCAACACGCGTTTGCGCTTGTCAAGCAACATCTTTTTGGTGTGCTCAAGCGCTGCCGCATTAGCGCTGGTCGCGATGAACGCCAGCCCTTTGGGGATCAAAAAGTTGCGGGCGTATCCGCCTTTGACTTTAACAACGTCGCCTTCGACGCCTAAGTTTTTGATGCTTTCAGCCAAGATTACTTCCATGATTCTGTTCCTTCCTATCAATCAAGACGGACGCTTTGTCCGCAATTCGTCCAAGTTTAAATTTGCAAACGAGAATTATGCTCGCAGAAGTGAGTTTTTCCAAGGGTAACAGCCCGTTGAGGCGATAAATCGCGCAGGCCCGTCATGACAGCCGTTGAAGTCCTATTATAATGTCACATCTTCGTTTCGAGATATGAGGCTTATGTACAGACGACTTCCTTTTGTTTTATTTTTGCTTGCGCTGGTCATTTCTGTTGATTTTTGCTTGCGAATTTTTCTATTCGACGCCGCGCCGCCGGTCCATCCTCCCACGTTGGAGCAATATGTGGACTTCCTGGCTCCACAGCAGGTCGGCGCGTTGAACCCCAACTTGCCCCTTCTAACAACATCAGAATCGACGCTCAACCACTTTGGCATGAGAGCGGGCGAGGTTCAAATCAAAAAGTCCCCAGACATCGTGCGCATTGCTTTGATGGGCGACTCGACCACGTATGGATGGGGCGTTTCGCAAGACAAAACCTTCGCCGCTCAGTTAGGCGCGCTTCTCAACCAAGACGATGGGCCGAAAGTCGAAACGCTCAACTTCGGCGCACCGGGGTTCACGTCTTATCAAACCTTGAAGCAATACGAATGGCTGGTGCATAACTTTGACCCCGACGTTCTGGTGCTCGCCTTCGGCCTCTACGACGGCTTCGAAGCCCGCGTCTCGGACGCCGAATGGTACGCCCCGCTCGAACAAGCCGGGACCGGCAAACAGCCCGGCCTACTCGACCGTTTCAGCGCGTTGGTACACTGGCGAAATACGCGCAAGCAAAACGCCGCGCTCCAACAAGTTCAATCGCTCTACACCACCCGATTGCAATCCGACGAATGGGTGGAGCGCGTTTCCAATGATGAGATGACCGCCAACCTCTCCGCGATCATCCAACACCACAAGCAAGACGGCGGTTCGGTCATTTTGGCGAACCTCAATTTATTGAATTACCGCACGGAAAAACCCTTACAAACATTGGCGCAAGACATGGGCGCCGCCTATATGGACGCCCGCTCTATGTTTGACAACGTGGGAGGCCGCAGCGAACGTGAACGCGCCGCCAACCTAAACGTCGCGCCAGCCAAACGCACCGAAACCGCTTTTAATGAAACGCCTCGCGTCACCTTTCGGCTCTATGCGCCGCCGGGCAAATTTAAGGTTAAGGGATTCTCGATTGTCGGTCCAAACGATTGGCTGGGCGGCGGCGTTCCAGGCCGCGTGCAGTTATATGATGATGGAACTCATGGCGACGAACGCCCTCTCGATTCGGTCTGGACGCTAACCACCGACTCGCCACCCGCCCGACCGATTGATTACGCCTTTACGCCGACGCTCAAAGAAGGAGCATGGAGCGACCAGAAAAACGACGCGCTGAACGATGAGAAGAACCACGCCTTTTACTATCGCCTGCCCGAAATCCACTGGGCGAACGCCGTCAATGAGAGGACGGTGATCCATGAATTCGGCGCCGCGCCGTTTGAGGAATTTCTACTGCCGGATACAGAAGCGCTGCCCAATGCGCAAGGACACGCCGCCATCGCGCGACGACTGGCGAGCGTAATTCAACAACACGCCCTGCCCGCGCAAAACGTGATTACACGAAAAGAATAAATTGACCGGGTAAATTCAACACACACATCATGCACAGGCAGGATGCGATTATTTCACGATGGGCAGGGCCGTCCAGCGGCCATTGTTTTGGACGCAGAGCATTTTTACTTTGCTTTGAATAAATGAGTTGCGATAGGGCGCTTTGACGCGCGCGCTGACTAAAATGGTTTCCCCGGTCGTTTTTAGATTCAACTCATCCAAAGGCGCATCGACTGCTTCAACCGTATACAGACACTGCGCCGTAAATGCGCGCGGGTCAGGGCCTTTGCTGCGGGTGGGGTCGCTGGCGATATACGACGGCGACAACGCAACCTCATATTGGCTGGATACTGGCAGCGCTTCGTCTGGGTTGAACGAAGCCAACGCCTGCTCAACCGTGGACGCCGCCAGCCAGTCGGTTTGCAATTTCACCAAACCACGATGGGCGCCGTTCGCCTTTTGTTGAATGCGCATCGAAAGCCCGATGTGCATTATCAGAAATACGCTGATAATCACCAAGACGGTCGTAAGAAACGCAAAGCCGCGCTGATTGTGTTTTGCCTTCATGGCCGCGCTCCCTTCACCGACGCCAACAGCAACAACCGCTGCCCTTTGCGCTGCCCGGGCCGCTCCACGCCGGGGCGGGCCCATTCAAGGCGCACCATCCCGCCGGTGATGCTGACCGCAAGATGGGCGCCGTTTAGCGACGTCACCGTCTCAGGCAAAGCGTTCGATACGTCGCGGACGAGATCGCCGTCTTCAATAACGTAGCGCACCGTTCGCTGTTGGAAGCCGTCTTCGATCTGCGTCAGCGCCAGCAAGGCGTCGTCCGGCGTTTGCGCCTGGATGGAGGATTCGATATCAGAACGCAGCCGCTCCAACACCAGTTCGCCTTGGTTCGCCTGGTGCAAATTGGTGCTCGCCATGCGGTTGACCTTTTCCATACCGATCCACAAGCGCCCCACCACGCCGCTCATCACCGTCAATATCAGCACCACGATCACAAGCTCTAGCAATGTGAATCCACGAGTCGGTTTCATGGCGTCGCCTCCGCCGCCTGGCGCCGCGCAATCAGGCGAAAATGGGTTTCTGATGGAAGACCGGGGTGTTGCAGCAGATGGACTTGCATCTCAACCAAACCCGCGACGCCGGTTTGCGCCACAGTGTAATAGCCGTTCATGCGCTGTGCGCCGAATTCCTCCAACGCAATCGGCAGCGGCTGCTGCGCATCAGACGGCGGCGGCAATTCGTCCATTCCGTTGAGCGCCGTCATTTCCGATTGGAGGATGGCGTGAATTTGGGTGCGGTCGATCAGTTGTTTATGAACTACGATGTTCTGCGTCCAGACCGAGAAGGTACCCCCGAACAAGATGCCTATAATCGCGATGACAATCAGCAGTTCGATTAAGGTGAATCCTTGTTCGGCGGTTTTGTGTTTGATGGGTTTGCGGATCCGATACGCGGGCCAAATCCAATCGCTCCAAGTCACCATGCGGGGAATATACGCGCAGGCGATGACCAGAGGCGCAATCACTAGCAGCATGACTGGATTCATAGTAAATGTAATAAACCGCAGCATCGTCTGTAAGAAATTATGATGAGACATAAAAGAACTTGAATTAAAAATCCATTGCGCACTTAAACTAGTCAGCAAGTGATAGAGAACACTCAAAACGAACATCCCCATCATTACGATAAAGGCGAATTTCGGTAAGCATTGAAATACCAGAAACACCGTGACCGTAACCGCCAATATCGCTGTCGCCGTGAGTTGAATTTCTTGAAAATCATTCGCCAGGGCGCTGATCAAGATTAACGCGACCAACGAAAGCGAAATGGTCATACGCGCCAGGCGGTCGTTTTTGATGGAATACGCCATCAATATAATGCTCAAGAGGCTGAATATCTCCGTCGCAATCACTGCGATAAATGCAGATTCTGAAGATTTCACCACTTCTTTGCTCACCGCGAACACACAATAAGCAATGAATAATCCGGCAATCACAAATACAACCGTTTGGAAGATCCACCAGATCGAAAGCAGCAATCGTATCTCGAAGCGGGGCGGTTCCGTGTTTTGCGGTTCCGTTTTTTGTAGAGCGAGATTCATCAGAAGCGCTCCCTTAGCTGGTGATGGTGAACGTCGTCGTGATTAACGGGATAATGAAATTCACCAGCGGCAAATAAAACACCAACAACATCAGCGTCACCATGACGGCGACCGCCAACAACAAGACTGGCTCCATAAATTCCCGGACGAAACTCGCGGTCAGATCCATTTGGCGGTGATGGTGTTGCGCCAGGCGTTCGAGC
This sequence comes from Candidatus Hinthialibacter antarcticus, assembly GCA_030765645.1. Taxonomy (NCBI): domain Bacteria; phylum Candidatus Hinthialibacterota; class Candidatus Hinthialibacteria; order Candidatus Hinthialibacterales; family Candidatus Hinthialibacteraceae; genus Candidatus Hinthialibacter; species Candidatus Hinthialibacter antarcticus. The sequence goes on from JAVCCE010000019.1 coordinate 15,831, forward strand.
GTTTCGGCGAGTTCTTCGCCGCCGCCGGTTTGCGCCAACATCCACAAGGTCGCGGGCGGGACTAACGTGTGAGGGTCTTGCGGCTCGAAATCCTGCCCCGACGCAATCGCGGCGTCAACCTCATCCAGCGCCTGATGAAGCGCAGGGTTTTCGACCGCCTGCTTGGTGATCGCAACCGCTTCGCGTCCGCTGCGCCCCGCTCCCGTCAACACGCCGAGCATTTCACAGACTTCGCCCGCTTTGGCGTGGCGCTGAACCGCGCTGAGAAACGGCAAGCGCATCGCCAGCGTCTCACCAAACGAAGAGCCGCCGGAACGATGTTCCGCCAACGACCCCAGGCTGCCGACCACCAGCCACGCCAGATAAAACAACATCCCCATTACCACGGTCGCCATCACGGGACCGTATTGAATTATAGTTTGGCCGACATACGACGCCTGTTGCCCGCTCATTGCGGTGATTTTTTCGTAATTGGGCGCGACCAATAACATCACCACCGCCATATCGACCAACAACACCGTCCAGATCAAAAACGGATAGATCATGCACTTTTGCAGGCGGTGTTGCATCTCGCGGGCGAAGGTCAAATAGCGCCCTGAGTTGCGCAACATAGCGGGCAACGCCTGGCCTTGTTCGGCGGCCTTCACCATGCGCTGCAACGGCGCCGGAAAGAAACGCGGATAATTGCCCAGCGCCTCCGACAACGGCGAACCCAGCCGCACCAACTCCGCGATTTTTTCTTGCGCCGAGCGCCAGTTTTTGTCGGAGGTCTCCTGGCTCATGACCCTGATCGCCTTATCGAGCGGAAGGTTCAAACGCGCAGCGGCGGACAGTTGTTCGACAAATAATATGAGATGTTCCCATTGATAGCGGGCCATTTTGCGCTCCTTAAGGACCAAATGTTACGATGAACCCAGCCGACATCACGCCGTTGCTGGGGCCATAAACCGTGATGGGTTGACCGACCGGCCAAACTTGCGACTCTTCAATCAGCGGGCTTACGCTATACAGCGAATAATTGGCGTTGCCGCCATAACCGTAGGGCGAAAGAGGCATGCGCTGGCCATCATTCATCTGGAGAAAATTGATGTACGAATACCCCAGATATTTCGAGCGTTTTCGGATGAGGTCTTGCGCCTTCACGCTATTGCTCATCAGAAAAGCATCGGACGGGATGTAGGACAAATAGGCGAACGGCGTGGTCAGCAGCGTCAAATCCGGCGGCGACGCGGCGCCTGCCACCCGATTTTGGGGATAGGCGTCGTTGTCTAGGTGATAGGTTTCCAGCGCCCACATAATGAGTTCCTGGTCGCTGATTGCGCGCGCCATTTGCGCCCGTGAGACGGCGTTGAGAAAATTAGGCATGGAGATCGACGCCAGGATGGTCAAAATCACCATCACCGTCATCAATTCAATCAAAGTAAACCCGCTCGACCGAGTTCGATCTTTCATAGCGAAGGTCCTTTCCGGCTTAGGATGCCGATTCTAAATGCGTTTGCGGGGGGTCGGGTTCTTTCGACTCAGCGGCGATTTCCGGCTTGAATTCATGAAGAACGCCCTGTTCGCGAAAGACATCGACCGCTTCTTTGGAGTACATCTTCTCGAAGAACGCGCCGCGTGAATCCCATTCGGACGCGCTGCGGTCAATCTGACTGACCAACCCCCAAGCGCCGCCCAGGGCGAGCGCACACACCGCCGCCGCGCCCACCGCCCAGTTGCGCACCGACTGCCAGTTTTGCCGCGACCAGTCTTCATACAGCCGTACCTGGCGCTTCACGCGCGGGACCAATTCTTGGGGCGCGTCGCTGACCTCCGCCGCCCAACCGTCGAAGCGCCCCAACAGGCCGCGCCATTGCGCTTCTTCGGCGCGGCACGACTCGCATTGGTTGAGGTGCTGCACAAATGCGGTTTGCTCCGGCTCGCTCAACTCGCGGTAGAGGTGTTCGGGCCAGCGCGATTGAATTTCGTCACAGGTAAAGCGCATGGTTCGCCCTTTCTATTGGTCTTCCGAGCCGTTGGCTTGATGGTTGATATTCACGGCGCATAACAGTCCGCGAAGTTTTTTCAGGGTTTGATGCAACGTCGCCTTGACCGTCCCGACTGACAGCCCCATTGCTTCGGCGATTTCGTTCATTTTGAGGTTTTGAAAATGGCGTAAGACAAACACCGCCCGTTGTTTTTCCGTCAGCGATTCCATCGCGAGCTGTAGTTCGTTCCAGTCTTCGCTTTGCGCGGCGCGTTCGGCGGGGCCGGCGCTGCGGTCGATGCGGGCGAGGTCAATGATTTTTTCATCGACTTTGATTTCCGCGCGGGGCAGCGTACGCAGCCGGTCGATGCACGCGTTAATGGCGATGCGATACGTCCAGCGTTCCAAATTAAACTGAACATTGAGTTTCGGCGCGAACCGCCATACTTTGAGAAATACTTCCTGCGAAGCGTCGAGCGCTTCTTCGCGGTCGCCCAACATGCGCAGCGCGGTAAAATACACCCGCCGTTGAAAGCGCCGCACATAAATCTCAAAGGAACCCGGGTCGCGGGCTTTGATTCCCCGGATGAGGTCGTCATCGCTGTGCATTGAGTTCTCCCCAAAATCAATTGGCACGTTCGATCATTAAAGACGGTAATCTATAGGATAAGGTTTAGTCCAGTAGAATAAGAAATTATTCAATGGTTATGTTTGGCGGGTTCCGGCGTCAATGTCATTGCGACCGAAGGGGCTTTCGGCCCTGTTGCACAGGCGCTCATAGAGTTGCACCCACGCCGAAGCCTGTTATGACTGAATTATAATGTTTACATTGGCTTGATTACTCAGAATAAAACGTGAATTGAATCTATATGCAGCCGGAAGCCTATCAACTCAATTTTGAATATGAAGAAAGCCATTGGTGGTTTCTGGCGCGTCGCGAGATCATCCTTTCACGCATTCAGGCGATGATCGACAGAGGCGCGGCCCCGTCGCAGCCGTGGCAAATACTCGATTTTGGCTGCGGCACCGGCGGTCTCACCCAGGCGCTGGGGCAATTCGGCTCCGTCGAAGGCGTCGATTTCTCTGATGGTGCGCTGGATTATTGCCGAAAACGTGGGTTAGAAACCGTCCGGCGCATCAGTTCCGCCAGCGACCTCAACAGCGAATCATATAACCTCATCGCAACCTTCGACGTGTTGGAGCATATCGAAGACGACGCCAGCGTCTTGGGCGAACTACATCGCGCACTCAAACCCGGCGGCCTGCTAATCGCGACCGTCCCCGCGCTCCGTATTCTTTGGGGAGGCGAGGACGAGGTCTCGCTGCACGTCAGGCGCTATACGCGCCGAGAATTGACCCAAAAAGCGCAACAGGCAGGCTTTGAGATCGTCCAAGCGACCTATTTTAATACGTTGTTGTTCCCGCTGATTTTTGGAACCCGCGTATTCAATCGCCTGTTTCGCCCGGGAACCCTGGCCCAATCGGACGTCAAGCCGGTTTCGCCCTTGCTCAATGCCTTGTTATTCCGTATTTTCACTGCTGAGCGGCTTCTTTTGCGTCAAGTTTCGTTGCCTATCGGCGCATCGGTTCTTTTGATTGCAAAACGCAATTGAGAGTAAGCGCTCATTGCCGTTCGGGCAGGGTTCCGCTACAATCCAAGGCTGTTATTGCGATCACAAAAAAACTGGAGAGGTGTCCGAGCTGGCCGAAGGAGCACGACTGGAAATCGTGTAAACCTCTAAAGGGTTTCGTGGGTTCGAATCCCACCCTCTCCGTTCTATTTACAAAGCAAATCCCCCGCGCGGTTTCCGTTCGGGGGATTTTTCATTCTCTCTTAATCCATGAATGAAAACTAACAGCAGCAGCCTTTGGCGTTTGGGTCGGGTTTTGAGGCTGAGAAATTCATGCTGACCACATAATCGCTAATCGACTCGCCTTCACTGAAATGTTGCTTGATGCCCTGGTAGAGCGGGTCTTTCATATCCACCATTTTTTCGATGTAGTCGGCTTTTTCTTCGATGCGAATACACCCCAGCCCGGCGGTCTCAGCCATCTGTTGGGTTTCGTTGACCAACACCGCGCCAGCGATGCAGCCAATCAGCGCTTCGGCCTTTTCGCGCACCGGTTCCGGCAACGCTTTTTTCAATGCTAAGTCCGAAACCGCCACGCGTCCGCCCGGTTTCAAGACGCGGGCAATCTCGCGCCAGACCTGCGCTTTGTCGGGCGAGAGGTTAATCACACAGTTGGAAATCATTACATCGACGCTGTTGTCAGCCAGCGGCAGGTGTTCGATCTCGCCCAAACGAAACTCGACGTTATCGAGTCCAGTGGATTGATGATACTGGGCCGCATTTTTACGCGCTTTGGCTAGCATCTGCGGGGTCATATCGACGCCGATGGCGCGGCCTTGCTCACCGACTTTGCGCCCAGCGATGAAAATATCAAAACCGCCGCCGCTACCGAGATCAACCACGACTTCGCCCGGTTTGAGCGACGCCAGCGCGACCGGGTTTCCGCATGACAGCCCCATGTTGGCGCCGTCTGGCAGCGCTTGCAGATCGTCGAGATCGTACCCCACGGTTTGCGCGAGTTCGGTCGCCGCTTCGCCCGCATCCGAACCGCAGCAGGATGACGGCCCACAGCACGAACCCTCCTGCGCGGCGATTTCGCCATAACCATCGCGCACTTTTTGACGCACTTGATCTTGTTTGATTGTTTGTTCAATCGAGCTCATGTAATTCTCCTTGCTTCTTTTTCATCGACTCAAACTGTTATTTCTTACAGTGCTTTATTGTGGAGGCGCTCCGGCAGGGTGTTCACAAAGTCGCGAATCTCGTCGCGCACCCGGCGATAATGCCCCAGCGCCTCGTCTTCATTCGCCGCGTCTTTGGCGAGTTTGGGCGGGTCGTCAAAACCGACGTGAACCACCTTTGTTTTCGCCTGAAACATCGGGCAATTTTCGTCTGCATGTCCACAGACGGTAATCACATACTCGAACTCAACATCTTGATATTCGCTGACGTTGGTTGACTGTTGGCGGCTGATATCGACGCCCGCCTCGGCCATCACTTTGACCGCGTTTGGGTTCAGTTCGTGCGTTTCAATGCCTGCCGAATACGCTTCGAATGCGTCCGCCTTCAGATGGCGCGCCCAACCCTCCGCCATTTGGCTACGGCATGAGTTGCCCGTGCAAAGAAACAGTATTTTCAATTTATCCATTTTTATATTGCCTGATCCCCCCGGCGCTTGCAGCGCCACCCCCCTTAATAAGGGGGGCAAAAATCAAGCCCTTTTGAGAAGAATGTAAAACCTGATCGTCTAAGCCAATGACCTTCGGGCGAGATCAACCACTTCATTAATGCGCTCTTCGGTGGCGGGCGACTCGCCTTTTTTCATGCCCATGTCTTCGAGTTGAATATGAGTGAATGAATTGAACCCCGCCTGCGCTAAAATATGTTTGGCGCAGTCTTTGGTGCAACCGTCAATCACGATGATCTGGCTGCTTTGCTTGGCCTTCTCTTCGATTTCAGGGATGCCCGCCGCAATGGCGGCCACGCAACACATGGGCGCGTCTTTTTCTTTTGCTAGCCGCCTCGCCGCCTGATCGCTGATCGCCCCCACGTCCGCCGCCCCCGAACACGCGAATACCATCGGCTTGTCCGTATGTTGTACTGTTATGTTCATGGTCTTCCCCCCCGGAAAATGATTTTGTTTGCTCGTGTTCATCTAAAAAAATGCCTGTTACGTCATTGCGATGGAGTAAATAGACCGAAGCCTGGGGAACCTCCCAACGCCATGAATTTACGGAAAAAGCGCTACTGTTATCCCCCCGGCGCTTGCAGCGCCACCCCCCTTATTAAGGGGGGCAGGGGGGATTTCAAAAGTAAGACCTGCCTTCGTTTGCATCAAAGGCTCTCTTAATTTCGAGATTGCAGCGTCGGCCTATCGCTTGAGCAGCACGCCTCGCCCGATTCACGCGACTCCGACTGGCGGCGGCACAGCGTTTCCGGTTCGATATTCAGAATCGCCTTGAGACGCTTCTGGTCGAATTTGACTTGCTCGTCGCGTTCGATGTTGCTCGCAATATATTGAATCGCTCCGGCGGCGGGCGCGTTCTCATCGGACGCTAATTCGAAATACATCCAGCGGCCGTCTTTGCGCGAATCGACCAAGCCCGCGTTCTTCAAAATCGACAGGTGCTTTGACACCGTCGACGGCGCCAGCCCCAGCAGTTCAATGATCTGGCAGGCGCACAGTTCGCCGCCGCGCAGCGCCAAGAGAATGCGCACCCGGTTTTCATCCGCCAGCGCTTTTAAAATAGGCATCAACAGTTTTAAGTTCATCTTTTCTCATTTCTATAATTCGCCATGTAACGAAATAATAACACACAAGAGATTCAACGCAAGGGGAATCTTTCTGGTCGAGAAATACAAAATTTAGTGCGGGTGCATCTCTGTGAGCGCCTGTGCGAAAGGGCTTGAAAGCCCGCACTGAAGCAAAGAGAGATGTACCCGCACTAAATGCAACGCCGCAAGGGATTGGGTGGAGCGGCTTTCGTGGTCAGCGGTAATAAGCCGCGACGGGGGCAAGTGCAACTCCGAGCGATTTTATCATACGGCAATCAAATCCGTCTATCTTTTTCATAGAACCGTTGAAAATATCATTCGCCAATCGGGATATAATAATTGACCGCGAGTTGCACCAATGGAATCGACAAGAAACTGAGCAAAACGCCCAGCGATACGCATAAAATCGTAAAGCGCTTCTCAGCCGCCCGCCCATAAAACGCCGCCAACATCACGGCGTACACGCCCGTCGGCGCCGCCGATGAGAGCACCAGGGCGCGTTTCAGGTAGAGGTCTTCGATGCCCATCAGGCTAACAATCAGCAGGGCAATCAAAGGCGAAATCAATAATTTCAAGACCAGACACAAGCCAATGCCGGGCAGCAAACCAAAGCATTCGTCAATCTGAACAAAATACACCATCCGTCCAAACACGATGCCGCTGATAATCAGCGCAGCGGGAATCGCCATGGTATACAGGTCGTCAATCGCAGCCAGAAGTTCATACTGCAATTCAACATGAGCGATGCTCAACCCCAGCCCGACCACAATCACATACAAAAACGGCGTCTTAAATATATCTAAAAAACGCTCAAGCAGCCGTTCACGCCCGGCGCACAAATAAATGCCCAAGGTCGCCAGGGTGACGAGATGAAAGAAAATCAGCGTATTGACCACCGGGACGCCCTGGTTCGCATCCGGCCATAACAGTTTGAGTTGGTTGAGACCGGAGAAGCCAATCAACATCACATTGACAATATAAAAATGCCTCATCGGCAAGGCGGAGCCGATCCAGGTAAAGAACTGGCTGGTCAGGCCGAACAGCAACGCCGTATGAAACAAGATAAAAAAGAGGATAAAACTAAACTGGTGTTCACCGGGCGACTGCCCCATCGACAGCCGAAACATCACAGCAGGCGTAAAAATAAACAAACAGACAGCCGCCAGCGACCGTTCATCCAAGCGGGGAACGATACGCGCGATGAGAAAACCAATGATGGGAAACGCAATGTCTGTATAAATCGAAAAGCCCAAAGGGCCCATAAAACCGGCTCCATCCCCACGCCCACAGGCTGAGGCCCTGTGATGCGCACCGCCGAATTCAAACAATCCTCGCCGAATCGTCCGTTCGCGCCTTAATTGATTGCTTGAGGATACTATAATACGCAAGCCGTTCGCAAGAGTCCGCCAGCGGCCAACCCTCAGAGAGGCTGATACCCCCAATGGAAAAAATATTAGTACGCGGCGCGAAAGAGCACAATTTAAAGTCGATTGATCTTGATATCCCCCGCGACAAACTGGTGGTATTCACCGGCGTGAGCGGATCGGGCAAGTCATCGCTCGCTTTCGATACGATCTACGCCGAAGGCCAGCGGCGCTACGTCGAGTCGCTGTCGGCTTATGCGCGCCAGTTTCTCGGGCAGATGGAAAAACCCAAGGTCGATTATATCGAAGGCCTGTCGCCGGCGATCTCCATCGAACAAAAAAGCACCAGCAAAAATCCGCGCTCGACCGTCGGCACCGTCACCGAAGTCTATGATTACCTGCGCGTGTTGTTCGCCCGCTGCGCGACGCCCTATTGCCCGGTCAGCAGCAAACCGATCACCTCGCAAACCATCGACCAGATCGTCGACCAGATCATGACGTTCAAACAGGGAACCCGCTTTATGATCCTGGCGCCGAAGGTACGCGAGCGCAAAGGCGAATATAAAGATTTATTTGATCTGGCAAAAAAAGAGGGCTTTGTCCGGGTGCGGGTTGATGGACGCATCATGGAACTCGACGATAAAATCAAACTCGATAAAAAACTGGCGCATAATATTGAAATCGTCATCGACCGCCTGGTGATGAAACCCGATATTGCGTCACGATTGACTGACTCCGTCGAACTCGCATTGGAGCACGGCGACGGCGTGTTGAACGTCAGCATCCCCGATGAAGAAGAGCGCCTCTACAGCATCAAAAACGTCTGCCTGGAAAGCGGCATCTCTTACGATGAATTGACGCCGCAGCATTTTTCGTTCAACCACCCCATTGGTATGTGCCCGGCGTGTAGCGGACTGGGGCGCACCCTCGAACTCGACCCGGATTTAATCGTTCCCGACCATGAACGCTCCGTCGTTGACGGCGCGATTACCCCCTGGAAAAACGTCTTTCAGGATGACAACGACTCCTACTCTGCGAAGGCGGTTCGCAAGCGCATCATCCCCTTTGCGGAAAAGCACAACATCTCTCTTACCAAACCCTGGGGCGATCTTACCAAGCGCCAACAAGAATTGATGCTGCGCGGCGAGGGCAAACGCACCAAAGGCTACAAAGGCATTATCCCTGAACTCGAACGCTGGTATCAACGCACCTCGTCCGAAGGCTTTCGCAGTTATTTGCTGGAGAACTTCATGACGCGAAAACCCTGCGAAGCCTGCGACGGCGGGCGGCTGGCGCCGTATCCATCGGTCGCGCAATTTGAAAACAAAACCATTCAAGCCGTCACGGAAATGGGCATCGCCGAATCGCGCGCCTTTTTTGAAAACGTGAAACTCGTCGGTCAAAAAGAACAAATCGCGGGCGCGGTGCTCAAAGAAATAATCAACCGTCTCAAGTTTTTAGACGACGTCGGCTTGGGGTATCTCACCATGAGCCGCTCGGCGCCAACGCTGTCAGGCGGCGAAGCTCAGCGCATCCGTCTCGCCAGCCAGATCGGCAGCGCCCTGGTGGGCGTGTTGTATGTGTTGGATGAGCCAAGCATCGGCCTGCATCAGCGCGACAACCAGAAGCTAATCGACACCCTGCTGCACCTGCGCGACTTGGGCAACACCGTGTTAGTGGTCGAACACGATCAGGAAATGATGGACTTCGCTGACCGCATCGTTGACTTCGGTCCCGGCGCGGGGTTAGACGGCGGGCACATCGTCGCCGAAGGGACGCCCAAAGAACTACGCAAAAACCCAAAATCATTAACGGGCGCCTATCTCTCCGGCAAAGAAAAAATTGAACTGCCAACGCAACGGCGCAACGGCGCCGGTAAAGCGATCGCGGTCAGAGGCGCGTCTGAGAACAACCTCAAAAGCGTTGACGTTGAGTTTCCTTTAGGCAAATTCGTCTGCGTGACGGGCGTTTCCGGCTCCGGCAAGAGTACGCTGGTTACCGAAATCTTGTTCAAAGCGCTGTGTCGCAAACTGCATAACTCTCACGCGATCCCCGGCGCCCACAAAGACATCCAAGGCGTTGACTTGATCGACAAGGTCATTGAAATTGACCAGAAGCCGATTAGCCGCACTCCGCGCTCAAATCCGGCGACCTACGTCAAAGTGTTTGATCCAATTCGACAGATGTTCACCCAATTGCCCGAATCGAAAATGCGCGGCTACAAAGCGGGGCGCTTTTCATTCAACGTCAAAGGCGGGCGCTGCGAGGCCTGCGACGGCGACGGCTACAAAAAAATCGAGATGCACTTTCTGCCCGACGTGTTCGTCGAGTGTGAAGTCTGCCGGGGCAAGCGCTTCAACCGCGAAACCCTGCAAGTGAAATACAACCATAAATCCATCGCCGACGTGCTCGACATGACCGTGCAGGAAGCATACGAATTGTTCGAGAACATCCCGCGTATTGAGCGCATTTTGAGCACGCTCAAACAAGTCGGCTTAAACTATCTCCACCTGGGCCAGCCCGCGCCAACGCTATCGGGCGGCGAAGCGCAACGCGTAAAACTCGCCAAAGAACTCTCGCGCCGCGACACTGGCTCTACGTTTTATATTCTCGATGAACCCACCACCGGACTGCATTTTCACGACATCAAAAAATTATTGCATGTGCTTGACGAACTGGTCGAACGCGGCAATACCGTGGTCGTGATTGAGCACAACCTCGATGTCATCAAATGCGCGGATTGGATCATCGACCTGGGGCCGGACGGCGGAGGCGGCGGCGGCGAAATCATCGCCGAAGGCACGCCCGAAGACGTGGCGAAGAACAAAAAATCTTACACGGGCATGTTCTTAGACAAAATGCTAAAACCCAAAAAGGCAAGACGCAAGAAAACAACGAAGAAATCATAAATCAAATCCTCACCCCAAGATGGGGCGAGATTTAAGGGCAATATCATTGACTTAAGGCTTGTAGCCCTCCTTTTTAAGGGGGGACGGCGCTAAAAGCGCCAGGGGGGATTTCAAAACAGCACAAATAAAACGATACATTCAAACAATATTTCAAGGGCTGGCTTCATTTTATTCAGCCTTGCCCATGCCACCCCTTAAGTTAATGACATTGAATTAAGGGATGGTGAAGGCCCAACGAACAATATGAGCATCATCCAACAACCCTCACCCCAACCCTCTCCCAGGGGGAGAGGGAGTAAGCCGCGCAAATATAATAAGGAAATAGAACAAATGAATGACATGAAATTTGAACGCGCCAAAGGGCGCCTAGCCAATCAACTACGCGAATTATCGTTTGAGCGCAACTTTTTAGAATACGCCGAAGGCTCTTGTTTGGTCTCATTCGGCAAAACCCGCGTGCTCTGCACCGCCAGCATCGACGACCGCGTCCCGCCGTTTATTCACGGCTCCGGCCAAGGCTGGCTGACCGCCGAGTACGCCATGCTGCCCAAATCGACCCGCGACCGCATCCCCCGCGACCGCAACCGGGGCGGACGCTCGCAAGAAATTCAACGCCTCATCGGGCGCTCGTTGCGCTGCGTGATGGACTTACAAAAACTGGGCGAACGTACCCTCTACATTGATTGCGACGTGCTTCAGGCCGATGGTGGAACCCGAACTGCATCAATCACTGGCGCCGCCGTCGCGCTGCACGACGCGCTCACTTTTCTCAAAGCCAACAACCTCATCAAAGAATGGCCCTTAAAAGAAATGCTTGCCGCTGTAAGCGTGGGCATCGTCGATGGGGTTCCCCTTCTCGACCTCGATTATCGCGAAGATTCAGGCGCCGATGTGGATTTAAATATTGTAAAAACAGCGTCTGGAAAATTTGTAGAACTACAAGGCACCGCAGAACAAGAACCATTTGATTCTGACCAACTTCAGTCATTGTTGCAGTTGGCTGATGACGGCATCCAGACAATCCTTGCCAGCCAAAAACAGGTTTTATGCTTGGAATAACATTAATTTTCCTTGTCGAAACCGATAAAACTTTGTATAATTATTGGTATCCGGTAACAAAATACGTTTAAGACACCCTACAACTATGAATGATTGGGCATTATCTTCTACACTTGACTTAATACAGCGGTTCCCCGTGTTGGCCCAGACTCAAGACGGCAAGTTGCCGTTTAATACATGGACGCCCACCGAAACGGACCCGGTTACCCTTCTCTCAGTCGTAGGCGGCATCGTCACCGTTATCATGTTGATTGTCTTTGGCACCTATCAATTTAAAAAATGGAAGCAATTTAGAACCTTTGAAGATGAAATGCGCAGCCTCGACCTCGACCCGAAACAAGAAGGCACTTTCGCCGACATGGTGAAACGCTATTCGATGGACGAGCCCGTCAATATCCTCTACTCGCCGAGGCTGTTTGATGAGATGGCGGCTTCTGAAATGTTAAGAGTATTGGGAAGCCAGGGGTCAGTGAAAGCCAAACAAGAATTTATCGACACCGTCTACAAAATTCGCATCAAAACCTACAACCCCGATTGGGAACAAGTCGCCGACGCTGACGAAAGCGCGGCTTGATTCACCCCAGCAACCATTTCCGGTGGTAACAAAAATAGTCTTTCTCTTCCGCCCCAAAAAGGCCTTTAAATTGCCCAACGCCTGATTGTCCGGCGCTGCCGCCAAAATTGAAATGCGAAATTTTTCGTTCACACGCGTCTTCTAAAATCGACGCCATCAACGCGCGCGGCGCATTCAATTTTGAGTGTTCCCGGTTTGACGCTCCAACAAAATATTGCGCTTCCTGTTTTCCATAGAGCACTAAATCGGCAGCGATGACTTCGCCGTTATATTCAGCCAGCCAAACCTGAACACGCTCATCAGGATGATGAACTAGCGCGTCAAAAAATTGCGTAGGGACGGTTTCGACGCCGCTCCAATACTCGTTCTGCGCGACCTGATACAAACGCTGCAAGGCGCGAACCGCGCTTTCATCACTCCCCGCGCGGACCGTAACGCCTTCCTCACGCGCCCGCCGGATGGTTGACCGGTTGCGCGATTGAAACTTCGACCAGAGCGCATCCACGTTATCAGGAACCGCTAAGATATGCGTCGTTTGTTTGGTATATTTTGTTACGTCAAATGTAGCGTCGTTATCTGTAGGGTGGGTTCTTAACGCACCGGATACGCCCACATCCAACGGATTGAATCTGCATTCAAAAATCGGCGCACGAAACGAAAGCAACTTTTTCGCAGCGGCTTCGCGGTGATCGTGAGTGATTGGCGACGCGCTTAGCAAATCGCCGTACACGCCCCACGGCAGCGACTCCAATTTATGAAATCCAAAGCGCTTTCGGCTGGAAAACAACGGCAGCACGGCTTCGACGCCATCGCTAAATGTGAACCATGCGGGCTGCATAGTGGATTCAGGCAACGAAGCACTCAGAATTTTCGACCAGTGCGGCGTTTGAAAATATGAATAACACGATTTTGCCTTGAGAACCGACTGCCACGCCGAATGGAGGCTCTCACTGGGGCCGAATTCACATCGATCCACCCGCAGCCTCATTCGACTGGCCCTTCTTTGCGTTCAATCATAGCTTCGAGCGAACCGTCGAGCGATACGGTAATCACCCGCGCGCCGCCGAGCCGCTTCACTTCTGACGAGACGCCCAACAGTTCATGCAGCGAAGGGATGATGCTCAGTTGGACCCGATGTTGGCGGCAGAGTCGGACAACTTCGGCGAGTTCGAGCAGCGGTAAATCCTGGTCGGCGACCAACACCTCATCAATTTTTCGCGCAGGCAGCAAGCGCTTCAAATCGCTAACGCGCCCCAACGTCGGCACAGGCCCGGCTTCATCCATTTCGACCGTTTCATTCACGACGAACCCTAGCGGGCGGTTGCCCCACTCCGGGCGTTGCAGCATGTCCTTCGCGAGTTGTTGCGCGAAAGGGGTGCGCCCCACGATCAGGATACGGTCCAGGCTCAGGCCGCGGCAATGCAGCCCATGTTCTAACCAACGAAACCCAAACCGCCACAGCGCCAGCGACGCGAAATTGAACGCGCCGAAAAATGCAAAGGTCGCGCGTGAATACCCCAAAAATCCATACTCGCTATAGATTTCGCGGTAGATGTCTTTAAACACGAACTGTACGCCAATGAGCAGAAACACGTTCAACATTGCGGCTTTTGCGGTTTGCAACGCCACATCGCGCGGCTCCATATATTTGTCGCGGGCGTAGAGACGACACAACGCAGGCCCGGCGATTCCAATCAGGGCGACGAAGGCAAGCAGATCGCTATAGGCCGGCATCTGCAACAGCGCCGCGTTGGGAAACGGATCAGTATCGCTGAAGAAGCCGCTGCGAAAATACGCCCAGTAGGAAAGCACAAACGAACACGCAGCGAGCAAAGCATCCACAACGCCTAACAGCATAGGACGCACCCATTGGGTGATGCGCTTCTGGATGCGATAGGTTAACAGATCAAAATACAACAAGCAGAACGACGGCGCGTTGCGTAAGATGCGCTTCCAGATTTCGCCGGGGCGCTGTCCGAAGCGGTACACGCTTTCGAGGCCGAGTTTTTGCAGCCATTGTGGAGCGCGCTTTTCGCGGCCAATGATAAAATTAAACGCACCGCCGATGCCAATCATCACTGGAGCGCCAAGTTCGTCCTTAAATTTTGTGATCCATTTCTCTTGTTTGGGGCAGCCCAACGCAACAAATAAAACTGAAGGCTTCGCGGCTTTTACAACGTCAATGGTCTTACGTAATTCTTCGGGGTCCTCTTCAAAACCAAATGGGGGGAAATAGGTCCCGGCGATTTTTAAACCATCAATTTCATTCGACAGTTTTTGCGCAACTGCTTCGGCCACGCCTTCTTCGCCGCCTAACAAAAACACCGAACCGCCTTCTTCGACCGCCAAACGGCATAAGTCAGGAACCAGATCGACTCCGGTGATACGCTCTTTGAGCGGAGCGCGCATCCATCGCGAGGCAAACACCACCGGCATTCCGTCGGGCACAACCAGGTCGGCGTTACGCACCACCTCGCGAAATTCTGCATCGCGGCGGGTGAGAATAATCTGTTCAACGGCGGGAGTCACGATCTGGTGAGGCGCGCCCGAACGCAGCATTTCACGGACGCGCTCCAGCGCCTCCGCCTTGCTGCAATTGTCGATCTCAACTCCGAGAATTTCTACACGTTCCATAACAGCCCCATTCTAAAGGCGCTTCAGGCAAGTACAAAGGAAGGGAATCACTCTAACGTCGTTTAAAGAAATTGGCGGGCGGCAAAAACGGCTTCCGATGAATTCAGAACCCATCCTACGGCGCTATTAATCAATATTCACATACGTAATTGGATTTTGAGAATGATTAGAGAAATATTTTGAAACAGATTTGTATTGGTATTTATTTCGGATTTTCTTTGGCGCAATATTGCCAATAAACTCGTATCTTTCATCGTACAGTTCCCAAGGTTTGCCTTCATCTCTACATGAAAAAAATGTCCCACCAGGATGCCAAGAATGAATTGCATATACTTCACGGACAATTCCATGATATACAGCAAGGGCATACTTTGCTTTTTCTCGGCGTTCACCAACAACCCAATACTGCCGCGTTGCGTCATAGAGTTCGTTATGCGGCATGCCATGATAAAACATTTGGTTAATTCGAATGAGGATTACAGGATCATCAATTACAACATCCTCTTGCAGATATTTTGCGTTTAACAATTCGGCGCTAATGCGTCCATGAGTTATGCTTTTGTGTCCTCTAACTTGATTTGTAAGATTAACTGGCTCGAGTAAATCAATTATCGCTGCCTCAATCCTTAACGCTGTTTCTTCATCATCAAACCCATGGACTAGAATCTCTATTTCAGGCTCAGCATTACGATTTCTTATTTCTTCGATATATTGCGCTTTCTCTGATTCCTTTTTGTCTTCAAGATGAGAAAAAGCACGATTCCCTTTTCCTTTTCCTACATAAAAAATTTCTTTTGTATCAGGATTAATGTAAAGATAAACATAGTATTTCATCTGCTCAATCGCTTCAGGAGAGAATTTTTTAAGCATAATGAATCATCCTTTTGAATCACTTATGATACGCACAAATATTTAACTAATTCATCATATCACATAAGAGTGGATCGAGGCGGCAAGCCCGCACCGAAGCGAAGAGAGTTGCGCCCCAGCCCGGGTTTATAACACGCCGCTTAGATGCAAGACGCTTCGGCGATAAACTATCCGGCGAGGTGAATGTAATGAAAATCGAGCGCATTCAGGCGTTTCCTGTACGTTATCCAACCCGTGGACGATTCAAATTTTTTGAAAGCCCCGACGGCAAACCGCTGGGCCGTCCAGCGGTGTTAGTTAAGATCACCGCTGATGACGGAACCGTCGGCTGGGGCGAGAGTGTGCCCGTGCAAGCCTGGAGCGACGAAACCCTCGAAGGCGCAACCTTTGCCATCCGCAATTACCTCGCGCCGGTTCTCATCGGGCTGGACGCCTTCGACCTCAACGGCATCCATCTGATTATGAACAAAGCGCTGGCGCCGGGCTTCACCACGGGAGCGCCAATCACAAAATCCGGCGTTGATATGGCGCTGCACGACCTCATCTGCAAATCAAAAGGCCTTTCGCTCGCTCAATATTGGGGACGCGCCAGCGGCGGAACGATGACTCTCAGTTGGACATTGAACCCTGTCTCATTAGACGATCTCGACGCATTAATCGACGAAGGTTGGAACCTCGGCTATCGCAACTTCAACGTCAAAGTCGCGCCAGACCCCGCGTACGATCTCGAACTCTGCCGCCGCGTGAAAAAACGCGTGCCCGACGGTTTCTTATGGGCGGACGCCAACGGCGGTTACGAACTCGCGACGGCGCTGCGCATCGCCCCTAAATTAGCGGACATCGGCGTGGACGTGCTCGAACAACCGTTGCGCCCCAACCAAATCGCTGGATATCAACGCATGCGGCGCCAAAGCGCGTTGCCGATTATTTTAGATGAAGGCGTCATCGCGCCGCGCGACCTGATCGAATGGATCCGGCTCGATCTGCTCGACGGCGTCGCCATGAAACCCGCCCGCTGCGGCGGACTGCGCTCCGCCCGCCGCCAGGTCGAGATTCTCGAAGACGCCGGGCTGCTATTTTTAGGCAGCGGCCTGACCGATCCTGACGTGTCGCTCTCTGCGACGCTGGCGTTATACGCTGCCTTTGGACTGCGTTTTCCTGCGGCATTAAACGGCCCGCAATTTTTAGCGCATAGCGTTCTCAAAACGCCGCTCATTCAAACTGACGGCGCCATGCCCGTCCCTGCCGGACCAGGACTCGGCGTCGATGTAGACGAAACAAAAATTACTGAAATTATTTCGGAGCCTCGCTAATCTTTTTTATAGTGACTTTTAGAAATAGGTTCACATTTAACTTTCCCCCTGCCTGCGGCAGGCAGGCTGCGGGCGCGCTAAACGCACAGAATTCGAGAACCACTCTATGCCGAATTATCTGATTCAACTTGGACGCAACACCGACCTTTCCGCCGCCGAAATCACGGCGGTCAACCTGCGTATGGGGTCGCCCCTGCGCATTCAAGAACGCCGGGGCGAAGCGGTGTTCGCCGAAGCCGAAGGTGATGGCGTCGTGCGTACATTGTGCGAGCAATTGGGCGGTTCGATCCGTTTTGCCGAATGCCTCTCTCACTTGGCTAACGACGCGCTCACGCCCGATACCATCGCCGCCGAATTAATTCAGACTCCGTTATTTCAGTCGGATGAACCGTTGGAAAAAGTGGTGTTGGGATTTTCCCTGATTGGCGACGCATCGCATTGGGGCGGCAAACGTAAGGTATATGGACTGCTGCATGACGCGGCGGGCGCATTAAAACGTATTCTCGGCGAGCGCGACGTTTCCTCGCGATTCGTCTTGCCTGATCCGCAAGGCGATAACCTGACTTTGTCAGGCGCACAGGTCGACCGCAACCATTTATTCAAACGCGGCGGCGAGTGGTTTTTTCACGCCGACCCCGAACGCGGCGTGACCATTGCGCAAACCAAGTGGCTGCAAGATTACGAAGCGTTTTCCAACCGCGACTATGGCCGACCGCAACGCGACGCCAAATCGGGCATGTTGCCGCCCAAACTGGCGCGTATGATGCTCAATCTGGCGCGTACACCCGAAACAGAGATGGTGCTTGACCCGTTCTGCGGTTCCGGCGGCGTTCTCATGGAAGCCGCGCTGATGGGGCTTCATTCGATCGGCGTTGATAAAAGCCCGAAGGCGATTAAAGACGCTTCCATCAACGGCGTGTGGCTGCAAACCCGCTTTGGCCTGGGCGAGCCGCCCCACGTCATCGAAGGCGACGCACACAAATTGCGCGAACTGTTTGAGCCTCTCTTTTTCGACGCCTGCGTCAGCGAGCCTGACCTCGGCCCGCCCCTACGAAAACCTCTCGCAGAAGATAAATTCGGCGAAGTGATCGCCCAACTCAGCGGATTTTACACCCGCGCACTGGCTGAAATCCGCACCGTCGTACGCCCCGGCGCGCGGGTGGTGTTTATTCTGCCGCGCTTCGCCGTACAGGGGCGCAAAGAGCATATCAAAATCAACATGCTGGGCGATATTCGCCTGATGGGCTACACCATTCTTGATCCCGGCAACGGCTTTCAACCCGCGACGGGCCGCGCCACACTGCTTTATGCGCGCCCGAACCAATTCGTCCAACGCGAAATCTTCGTCTTGCAAGCCTGAGGCGTTTCTTCATAATAGAACCATGAGCGAACCAACACTTTCATACCCAGACGGCCTGCGTCTCTTTCTCGAACAACTCAAAGCGCTGGGTTTGGACTCCGTCTACGCAGATGCCAGCGTTCTGAGTTCGATGCAGGGCAAGGCCGACATGCTCAATCAGATGGACGAGGCTTTGCGCGGCTGCACCCGCTGCAAGTTGTGCGAACAGGGCCGTACGCAGGTGGTATTCGGCGCGGGCAGCGCCGAGGCGCAACTGGTGTTCGTTGGCGAGGGGCCGGGCTTTGAAGAAGATAAACAGGGCGTCCCATTCATCGGCAAGGCGGGGCAGCTGTTGACCAAGATGATCAGCGCGATGGGGCTGTCACGCGACGACGTCTATATCTGCAACGTGATCAAATGCCGCCCGCCCAATAACCGCAACCCGGAGCCGGATGAAATCGCGACTTGCGAGCCGTTCATGGTCAAGCAGTTGCAGATCATTCAGCCAAAGGTGATCGTTGCGCTCGGCAAGTTCGCCGCACAGACGCTGCTGCGCGTCCAAACGCCCATCTCGCGTATGCGAGGTCAGTGGCATGAATACAACGGCGTCAAACTGATGCCGACCTTCCACCCCGCCTATCTCTTACGCAGCGAAGCCGACAAACACAAAGCCTGGTCTGACCTGCAACTGGTGATGAAAGAACTCGGGCTGAAGTAGCAGTTATACAAAACACCCAGTTGCCCCGTTCCGCATTACGGAATATAATAAATCATGATTTTAAGTTTCTCTTGCAAAGACACAGAACGCTTATTTCATAATGAGAGCGTATATAAATGGCGGGCATTTGAATCAACTGCAAGACGTAAATTGAAAATGTTAAATGCGGCGCACGACATTATCGACCTTAAAATCCCACCAGGAAACCGTTTAGAAAAACTCCATTTAAAAAAACAAGAATGGTGGTCGATTCGAATTAATGCTCAAATGCGCATTTGTTTTCGGTGGAAAAATGATGCAGCACAAGACGTTCACATAACGGACTATCATTCTTAAAGGAGTATCCACAATGGCGAAAAAACTGGAACCAATCACACCCGGTCAAATTCTTAAAGAAGAATTTCTCAAGCCGTTAGATATTTCACAAAGGCAATTCGCCGTAAGCATTGGCGTTAGTCCAGGCCGTATTAGCGAGATTATCTCAGGCAAACAAGGCATTACGGCGCCTATGGCGCTGCGTCTTCACAAATTCTTTGGAACCACCCCGGAATTCTGGTTGAATTTGCAACAACATTATGATCTTGAAATCGCAAGGGCGAAAAAAGGAAAAGAAATTGAAAAACGAGTAATCCCGTTTCGATATGAAGAACCGATGGCGACGACGCCGTAAAGTATTCTCTTTTAACTCATGGACAATCTCACTCCAACCCAGCGGCGCAAGACCATGCAGCGGGTGCGCAGCAAAGACACCAAGCCGGAGATGATCGTGCGGCGGCTGGCGCACTCACTGGGCTTCCGCTTTCGCCTGCATCGCGCCGACCTGCCCGGCAAGCCCGACCTGGCGTTTCCCCGGCTGCGTAAAGTGATCTTCGTCCACGGCTGCTTCTGGCACAGCCACCGCTGCAAACACGGGCGCCGCCGCCCCCAGTCCAATCAAGAGTACTGGACCGCCAAACTCGACCGCAACAAACAACGCGACCAAAAACACCGCCGCGCCCTCAAACGGCTCGGTTGGAGTGTGCTGGTCGTTTGGGAATGTCAGTTAAGCGATTACGATACGCTACAATCGAGAATTAGCGATTTTTTGGCGGACTGATTTTACGTTCCCTTAACCGGGCGTCCAACAAAACGGGAGAAGTTTATGTTCTCCCCCTGAAGTTCGGGGGGGAGTTAGAGGGGGGTTGGTTTGGTCAAAATTACTTAACCACACCTATTCATTATCAACCCCCTCCTAACCTCCCCCAATCTTTGGGGGAGGAACCCAAAAGCGCTACATCGTTAGCGATCAGTTCTGTAAAAAAGCAGAATTTTTGGGATTCAAACTAAATATCAAACAAAAAATGGCGCGAAAGCGATTTGACTATTACGAGTTTTTTGCGGGAGGCGGCATGGCGCGCCTGGGCCTGGAGCCGCGCTGGCGCTGCCGGTTCGCCAACGACAACAGCCCCAAAAAAGCGCGCGCCTACGCCGAAAATTTCAACGGCAACCACCTGCTCTGCAAAGACGTCGCCGAGGTGACGCTCGACGAACTCCCAGGCCGCGCCTCGATGGCGTGGGGGTCGTTCCCTTGCCAAGACCTCTCACTCGCAGGGCAACGCGGCGGGCTGCGCTCCAAACGCAGCGGCGCGTTCTGGCCCTTTTGGGATTTAATGTTGCAACTCATCGGCGATGGGCGCCCCACGCCGATCATCGTGCTTGAAAACGTCGCGGGCGCACTCACCTCGCACAGCGGCAAGGATTTTCAATCATTGCTGCAAGTTCTGACCGAAGCAGGCTATCAGGTCGGGCCGTTGCTGGTCGACGGCGTCCATTTCACGCCGCAGTCGCGCCCGCGCTTGTTTCTCATCGCCGTTCGCGACGAAATGCAGGTTCCTAAAAAATTGCTTACTGGCGCCCCGACAGATTTATGGCGGCCCGCGTCAATTCAAACCGCCTATGAACGCGCCGACGTTTCTATTCAAACCAATTGGTTGTGGTGGAACCTGCCCACGCCACCGCCTCGTACGCAAACCTTGATGGATTGCCTCGAAGACAATCCGCCGGACGTGCCCTGGCATACGCGGGAAGAGACGAAAATCTTGCTCGACAAAATGAGCCCCGTGAACCGCGAAAAACTCAAACAGGCGCAGGCGTCTGGCAAGCGCGTCGTCGGCGCGGTTTACAAACGCACCCGCCGAAATGAAGACGGCGTCAGCGTGCAACGCGCCGAGGTGCGCTTCGACGGCGTCAGCGGATGCCTACGCACCCCGGCAGGCGGTTCCAGCCGCCAGACGCTGCTCATCGTCGAGGGCAAGAAAATCCGTTCGCGCCTGTTGTCGTCTCGTGAAGCCGCGCGGCTGATGGGCGCCCCTGACGATTACCAATTGCCCAAGGCGTATAACGAAGCGTATCATCTGATGGGCGACGGGTTGATCGTGCCCGCTGTGTCCTGGCTGGATACGCACATTCTCACGCCGCTGGCTAAAGCAGCGCAGCCTATGTTGAAAGGCGCATCATGAGCGACGAGCAGCCGATTGTCTTTTGTGAACTCAACGCGACGCGCCGCAAGGCCGTTCAGGCGTACGCTCAAGCCCTTAAAGACATCGCCCCGCAAGTTGGCGACCACGGCTTACCCATTAAAGAATTTTGGGAATCGGGCATCTTCAACAGCGCCATCGAAAGCCTGCGCGGGACCAACGCCGCCTCGATGGTGAATAAACGCGAGTTTGTCGAAGCCGTTTTTAATCAATTACAAACAGCAGGTGAAATTCAATCCTGGGCGTCCACCGGCGCGGGCGAACGCTTTGATTATGAAGTCGTCATGCCGGACGGCTGGCGCAGCGTCGTCGAAACCAAGGGCTGCCTCGACGGCAATAATACAAACATCTTCGAACGCCCTCCGCAGGCGGACGAATTTATCATCTGGTCGCTATGCCAAAACCCCGGCGCCGATCCGCGTAAAAATGTAAAGTCCGGCATCCACACCCGCCTGGGCGCGGAGATCATCAAAAACAAACAACGCGTCGACGGCTTGATCGTGTGGGATATGGTGTGCGGTTCCGCCGGGCGGCCTTGTCTTAAATTGTCCGGCGAGAAACCGCGCGTCGCGCTTCGTTTCAAAGACCGCAACGCGCCCCCGCCGTGTTTTTACCTGTTTCCGCGCAGCGTTCCCGATCCACGCAATAATCCCGAACCGCAATCGTGGCGGCTCCATGAAGTGCGCCTGATTGCCGCGATGCACCGCGCGTTTCAATGCGATGCGAATGATGTGGTCGATGTGCGCATCGAGGCGCGTATGCAAGACAACGACATTCAACGCCGCAGCCGCTTGACCCGCGACGGCGATGAATTCATGGTTACCAAATGGACGACCTTGAAACGGGCGCGCTAATGAACGCTGAACCACTGACCCTTGTCATTCCCGCTTGGAACGAAGCCGACGCAATCGCCCCCGTTGTCGAGAACGTACGCGAGGCCTTATCGGGGCGAGAGATCGAAATTCTCGTCATTGACGATGGAAGCAATGACGATACCGCTGCGCGAGCGCAAGCGGCGGGCGCAACCGTGATCCGCCAATGGAAGCAAAAAGGCTACGGCGCCTCGCTCAAGACGGGGGTTCGGCAAGCGAAGCACGAACGGATCGCCATCATGGACGCCGACGGGCAACACGACCCGACCGACATCGTTCGATTGTTAGATGAATTGGCGAAAGGGTACGATTCCGTCATCGGCGCGCGCGACCGTAAATCCTTTCAATACGCCTCGCGGATGCCGGGCAAAGCCTTTCTGCAATGGTTCGCCGGGTTCCTGGTCGGCGAGACCCCCGACGATGTCAACTCCGGCCTACGCGTATTCAAAAAACAAGACGCGCTGCAATACATCAGCATCTTGCCCAACGCCTTTTCATTCACCACAACGCTGACTCTCGCCATGATGAAAGACGCCTACCGCGTCGGCTTTGTCTCCATCCAGACGCGCCCGCGCCAGGGGCGGCGCAGCTCGGTGTCGTTGCGCGACGGCCTGCGTACCGTACTGCTCATCATCCGCATCGCGGCGTTGTTTAACCCGCTCAAAGTGTTTCTGCCCATCAGCGCCGTCTTGTTTCTGACGGGCCTGGGCTATGGCGCCTGGAACCTGATGCGCGAGTTCAATATCCCCAGCGGCGCGGTGTTGTGCCTGACCTCAAGCGTCATCGTTTTCTTCTTCGGCGTGTTGGCCGACCAGCTCGCGTCCATCCGCAGAGGGCGATAGAGACCGTTAAAAAAACTCAATCCGCCATTTTCTAGAAACGACGACAAAATCCGCTCTCATTCACTCTAGCTCAGATCAAAGTACAATATTCGGCTGCTAGATCATTTTGTTGTTGGAGGAACACGATCATGAACCAGGACGCACAAACGCCCAATTTAGAAACCCGTGAGTTTCAAGCCGACGTCAAGCAGGTGCTCGACATCGTCATTCATTCTCTATATACCCATCGCGAAATTTTCATCCGCGAGCTGATCTCAAACGCCGCCGATGCGCTTGAGAAACTGCGTTACGAACAATTGCAAAACCAGGACATCGCCGACGCGGAACTGCCGCTCGAAATTCGCATTAATGTCGATGAAGAGAAAAAGACTTTCACGATTTCCGACGCGGGCATCGGCCTCAGCGAAGAAGAAGCCGTGAAAAACCTCGGCTCCATCGCCCATTCCGGCTCGCGTGAATTTATTGAAAAACTCAAAGAAAGCGGCGGCGACGCCCAACTGATCGGTCAATTCGGCGTCGGGTTTTATTCAGTCTTCATGGCGGCGGACCGCGTCACCGTACAAAGCCGTTCCGCCCAACCCGACGCAGGCGGCATCGAATGGCGCTCCGAAGGGACCGGCTCCTACCAGATCGGCCCCGCTCCCGCCTTGTCGCGCGGCACCCGCATCACCGCCCATTTGCGTGAAGACGCGTACGAGTTCGCCTCCAAAGACCGCGTCAAAAACGTGATCGAACAATACTCAAACTTCGTCCCGTTTGACATTTATCTCAACGACGAAAAGGTCAATACCGTTCAAGCAGTCTGGACGCGCAACAAAAACGAAATCAGCGACGATGAATACAACGAGTTTTTCAAATTCATCGGCAATGAGCACACCGAACCCAGTTTCCGCCTGCATTTCTCCGCCGACGCGCCCTTGCAGATCAACGCCCTGCTCTTCGTTCCTCAGCAGAATTTCGAGAAAATGGGCTTCGGCAAACTCGACCCCGGCGTCAATCTCTATTGCAAAAAAGTGCTCATCCAGGAGCAATCAAAAACCATCCTGCCCGATTGGCTGCGCTTTGTGAAAGGCGTGGTCGACAGCGAAGACCTGCCGCTCAATATCTCGCGCGAGTCCATGCAAAACAACGCGCTGGTAACAAAACTGAAAACCGTCGTCACCAAACGCTTTATCAAATTTTTGAATGAAGAAGCCAACAAAGACGCCGAAGCCTACGCCAAGTTCTGGGAACAGTTCGGCGGCTTCATCAAAGAAGGCGTCGCCGTCGATCTTGAACACCGCGACGCGCTGGCGCCGTTGCTGCGCTTTGAATCGTCTAACGAAGAAGCCGGCAAGCGCATCTCGCTGATAGACTACGCCGCCCGCATGAAAACCGACCAGAACAAAATCTATTACGCATTCGGCGTCAACCGCAAATCCATCGAAGCAGGCCCCTACATGGAAGCATTCCGCGCCAGCAAAACTGAAGTGCTGTTCCTGCACGACCCCGCCGATGAGTTCGTCCTCAATGGGCTGCGTGAATTCGACGGCAAGGCGTTTGTCTCCGCCGACCAGGCCGACCTCGATTTGCCAGAACCAAAAGAAGACGACAACAAAGACGGCGCAAAGGGCTTAGACAAAGAACAAACCGAAACCCTGGCGGGTTGGTTCAAGAGCGTCTTGGGCGAACGCGTCGGCGCCGTGCGTGAATCAAAGCGGTTGGTCGATAGCCCGGCGATCCTGGTGAATTCCGACTCGTATTTCACCACCAGTATGCAGCGCATCATGAAAAGCATGAACCAGGAGATGCCCGCCGCCGGGACGCACAACTTAGAGATCAACCCCAAGCATCCGCTGATGATTCGACTTTCAGAGTTAAAGAAGGAAAACGCAGAGGAAGCGTTTCTCACGACGGCCGCCGAGCAAATTTTTGATGCAGCGCGCCTCGCAGCCGGGCTAGAAACCGAGCCGCAGACGCTGATTCAACGCAGCCACGCCATTTTAGAAAAAGCGCTGGGCGCAAAAAAATAATCAGCCGAACCAATTCTGTTTCGCCATTCGGTAAATGTTTACATAAACACAAGCATCCGCCAATTCGCTTGGAACAAAACCCTATTGATGTTACGATTAACAAGTGCGCCCATACAAACCATGCGGGCGCGCGACAATGATCGATGTAGGAGAAAATCAAAATGGTCCGTTTGGGATCCGTTTTTTTCAGTGGATTGGCGTTACTCATCTTCGCAGCGGCAATACAAGCGCAACCGAGCCTTAAACTGAACCTGGATACGCGCGATTTTGGCAAAGTCGCGCCGTTTGAAAAATTGCGCCATGATATCGTCGTCACAAACATCGGCGACCAATTGCTTGAAATTATCAACGTCGGCACCACCTGCGGCTGCACCGCCGCCGTCCCCTCAGCAACGGGGATCCCCGCTGGCGCCACCAGCATCGTCTCCGTCACCATGACAGCGTCGAGCAGCACCACCCGCATGAACAAACAAGTGAAAATCATCACCAATGATCCCAAACAAAAAGAAGTGCGGGTCACATTGATCGCCGACGTACGCAATCTATGGACGTTCTCCCCTGCGTCAATGATGAAATTTGACGATGTTCCTTACAAGGCGGAACGCTCAGAGACGCTCTACCTCAGCAATAACGAAGGCGCACCCTTTAAGGTGCTGGAAGTACAAACAGACCGGCCCGAATTTCGCGCGGAAGCGGGCGAGCCGACTGATAATGGAACCCCGATTACGGTCTATTTCAATTCAGGCAAAAAACGCGAACTCATCACCGCGAGCATCGAAATCATCACCGACCACCCACAACAGCCTCGCGCTCACGCGCGAATTACAGCGTCAATCACCGGCTATATAAAATTTACGCCGTCCTCGCTCTATTTTGGACGTTCTCCCGCAGGCAAAACGGTTGACCGTGAACTACGCCTGGCTCTGACTGACAAATCAAAAGCCGACATCTTTGAAATTACGAACATCAAAAGTGGAGACGAAGTAAAAGCGGAAGTGATCGGCAAGAATGCGTTGGGGCAACTGCGGGTCAAAGTGAGTTACCAGGTTCCTCAATCTCCTGGCTACCATCGCGGCGAGATCACGCTGGAAACCAACCTCGAAGATGAACCGACAGTGACCGTGCCTTATTCCGTCCTGGTACCCCGGTCAGGTTCTTAAGACACCGCAAACGGCATTGATAAAATGAAAAATAAATTCTTACGCATTCTGTTTCAAGCGGCGTTGTTGGCCGCCGTTTCTGTCGCGATTGGGCTGGCGGTCAATGCGATGTCGTCCGGGCCGCTGCCGCTGCTTCGCCAGCCTGTGCTTGATGAAGATGAACCATGGCCGGTAGTCGACGGCGACGCCGTATTCGAACACTTTAACAACGGCACGGCGATTATGATTGATGCGCGTCCGGTTGAAGACTACGAACGCGGCCATATCCCCGGCGCGATTAATCTACCCTACAATGATTTCGAAAACTATTTCGCTGAGTTGAGCGCGACGTTGCCGTTAGAAGAGTTATACATTGTCTATTGCAGCGGCGGCAATTGCGACGACAGCCATGAGGTATTAACTCAAATGGAAGCCTTTGGCTTCGAGCAATTAATGCTGTACAAACCCGGCTGGGAAGAGTGGTTCAAAAATGATTTCCCGAGAGAACAATGAACGATTCATTGCCAACTCATCAATCTAACCGGAGTTCGTTGTCCCTCTGGATCGAACTATTGCTGCGCGTTGTGTTGGGCTGCGTTTTATTGATTGCGGGCGGATTGAAACTCTTTCACATGCCATTGATGGCTGACTCGATCATCAACTATCAAATCATGCCGGACGCCTACGTAAACATCGTCGCGATTGTGTTGCCGCCGATGGAAATATTGGTGGGGATTGGGTTAATCGCAGGATTGTTTTATGACGGCGCACTGCTCATCGCGACATCATTGTTCGCGGTGTTTTGGATATCGGTTGCCTATGCCATGTCGCAAGGGTACGACATCGACTGCGGCTGTTTTGGCACCGCCAACGTGACCCGTGTTGGGTTGTTGGCGCTGGGGCGCAATTCATTATTGCTGTCAGGCGCCGTGTTGTTGTGGGTAATGAATAGCGGACGCTGCCGATTTGACAACCTCTGCTTTAAGCGGCCCGCCGCGCCGCCGCCCGAATCAAGCCCGCACGTTTAACCCCGCGCGAGGCGGTACGCCGCCTTTCGATTTACGTCCCGATGCGTTATAGGTTTTGTCGTCTTTGACTCGAATCAAGTCGCTTATTTCACAGTTCAACGTTTTGACTGCGCGGTTTAGCATAAGGCGGTTCGCCGTATTGATGCTCCTCACCTCGTGCGCAAAGCGCCGCAGGTCGTCGCCTACGGTTTCGAGTTCAGGCCGATTGGCGCTGGGCATCGCTTCCAGAATTTCTTTCAGGGTTGCGTTTTCCTCAAGCCCCAGAGCGCGAGCAATTTCAGCGCTGCGTTGGCGGCGTTCTGCGTCAAGCGTCATAGCGTGTTCGGCCAGGTCTTGCAGTTCTTCGGCGGTTTGCAGCAACTGCCCGGCGGCGCCGACCGCAATCCATTTGCGTTCTTCGCGTTTCGCCAGCAGAATTTTCTCGTGCACTTTTTGCTCTTCGCGCAAGGCGTCAATCAACGGTTTCAGGTTCATGTTTAGTCTCCAGTTGGAGCAGGCCGCATTCGGCGGCTTAGTCTTGCGCGATCTTCGAGGTCGAGATGCGCGTACGCCCGCCCAGCGGCATAAATTCTTCACCCTTCGGCGGCAAGTCGATCATCTTGGGGCCCTGGTTGCGGTTCAACGATAGAAATTCTTCCGTTGAGGTTTCCAATGGCATAAAACCGTCTTCGGTGCGGTTTTTGAGTTCATGAAATTTTGATTGGATATCTTGCGGGTTCGCCAAGCGGTCGTTCTTTTCTTTGAGTTCGCTATAGATGGCGTCGTCTAGCCCGAAGTTATTGTTCTCCGCGATGTTCTTGGCGAGATGATCGTCGCTCATGTCCATATACATACTCATCGCGTGCGAGTCACCGAAGAAGCCGTCTTCTTTGGGCACCGATTTGCGCATCTCTTTTAACAACTGGCGCAAGACCATCGACTCAAATTCGTTGGCGACGTCTTTCATTTCTTCGTCGCTCATTTTGCCTTTGGAACCGCCCAGCGATTTCATATTGAGCTGCGCGGCTTGAGCGTCGAAGCGCTGGTTGGTCAAAAGGTCTGGAGACAAATTTAATGCCGGGTCCATATCCATACGGGGTTCCTTATTGGATGACGATTTCAGCTTTCAGTGCGCCCGATTCAGCCATCAGTTGCAAGATGGCGATCAAGTCGCGCGGCGAGTATCCCAACGCGTTTAAGTTGGTGACCACGTCGCCGATGGTGGTGCCTTCGATGACCGCCACCTTGTCGCCGGTTTGGGCGGTAACGGCGGTCTGGTTGGTTTGTATCGGAGCGCCGCCGGGACCGAGACCCGCTGGCGTCACTTCCGGCGTATTTTGTATGGTGATGCGCAACGGGCCGTGCGCGACTACGGTGTCGTCGACGCGAATATTCAATCCCGCGACTACGGTACCGGTGCGTTCGTTGATGATGATGCGCTCAGGCTGGTCGGTTTCGATCTGAGCTTCTTCCACATAGGCGATGGCGTCAACCAGCGAGTTAAAGGCGCGGTCGCCGAGAATGATCTGTCCGTTCTGGTTGAAAATCTCCTGAGCGCCGGGAGGCCCCACTTTGACAAGAATGGCGCTGGCGTCTTCGGCGATGGCGATGCGGCGCCCGGCGATAGAATTGATCTTGCGCTGCATGTTGGAGGCCGTCTTCCAATCGGGTTTGGAGAGCAGCCAGCGCAGTGTGTTGTTGTCTTGTAAGACTTCGTGTTGTACGTATTCGCCTTCGATGATGATGCCGTTCGGGACGCGGCCTACGGTGGTGTGGTTTTCTTGAACCACTGCGCCGCCTCCACCGCCTCCGCCGCCTGATACAATAAAGCCACCGATGGATACGGGGCCTTGCGCGAGACCGTGCCACTTGCCGTCCGCGCCTTTCAACGGGGTGGATAACAAATAACCGCCCTGCAGGCTTTGCGAGCGTCCAATGCTAATGACAGTCGCGTCGATCTTCGCGCCCGGGCGAACAAACGGCGGCAAGACCGCAGTCACGATCACCGCCGCCACGTTTTCGGGGACAACTTCTGTGGTGATGGTTTCAGGATCAATCACATTGACGCCCATGCCCGCGACCAGGTTATTGAGCGATTGGGCGGTGAAACCGCGGCGTCCGTCGCCAGTGCCGTTGAGACCAGCAACCAAGCCGTAACCGATCAACTGGTTGTCTTGGATGCCGTCTAACTTGGCGATTTCTTTGATGCGCGATACGGACGGTTGCGCGTAAGCGCCGTGCGCGAAGATCATCAGCAGTAAAGCGATGAAAAACGCGAAGACGACGGCGATCAGTCGCATCGGCGGATGTTGGTTTAAAATGGCTTGTACGCGGTCGCGCATGAGGCTCTCCTGAAAGCGTTCCAAAAAAATTAAAACAAGAAATTGAACAAGCGTTGAACGATGGTCGGCTTGTTGTAGTCGTTATAGGTTCCGCTGCCGAGATAACTGATTTCGGCGTCGGCGACCTGCCACGAAAATACGGTATTGTTGATGATGTCGCGCGAGCGAATCTTGCCCGACAACACAATGGTTTTTCGCTCTTCGCCAATGCGAATGGTGCGACGCGCTTCGACCAGGTAGTTCCCAACCGGGTCAACTTTAACGATGGTGGCCGAGATGCGCGAATTGAACGTATTCGATTGATCGACGGCGGAGTCGCCATCCAGTGAGTTTTGAGAATTAAATTCAAAGCCCGGCGGATCGCCCGCGTCGCCAAAGACCTTATTCATAAAGCGGTTGTTGAACACCAAACTCAACAGACCGCTCATTTGATGCGAACGCTGACCTTCTGACTCGGCGGTGTCGTTGGCGCTATGGTCTTCCTGCACCACAATGCTGACGATATCGCCCACGCGAGAGGCGTTGGCGTCGGTCACCAAAAAATTCAGGCGCGAATCTTCCGTCCATAACGAACGCGCTCCAACGGTGGGCGCGAGAACGGTCGCGATGCAAATGAAAAGGATGAAATATCGAGTCATGGTCCGGGTCTCCATTGATTTACTGAGCGAATTCAACCAGGTCGCGGCTAATGACTTTCGCCATCACCACCTGACCGGTGATGTTGGTTTTCACGGGGATCACATCGCCCGGCGCCGCGCGTTTTTGCGCTTTGGCCAGGGTGTGCATGGTCATGCCGTTTTGGCGCACGATCATGGTGACGGGCGAACCGTGCCGCAGCACCAGGTTGCTTTCTAAGGAAAAAAGTTTAATCGGGTCGTTACGGCTGAGCGGCATCTTGCAGCGCGCGCCGATCAGTTCCTCTTTATCGCTGACGATCTGACGATCGAGGGATTCATTGTCAATGAAAACCACACGCTCAATCAAATCGCTTTCTTGAATCACGTGTCCGCGTTTGAGGTCGTCTTTGGGGACGAGAATCGTACGGCGATGTTCAGACGCGACGATGAAGATGGCTTTGTTTACTTGAAGCCGCTCGATGTAGCATTCGACTTCATAGCGAGACGCGCCTTGGATTTGCTTGCTGACCGGATTGACGAACAATGTTACGTCGCCGGGCGGCAACCATAGTATTTGAGTGGGGCTGCTGAGAACGCGCATCGACAATTCGTCTTTGCCCCATCCGGTTTCACGCAAAATCTGCTTTTGGATGGCGTCGATCATGTCGTCCATGGAGACCATTTGCCCCGCGCCGAAAATGTTAGTGCGGATGGCGCCGCGCAAATCGATGCTCATATAGTCTAATTTAGCTTTACGAATTTCATGTAAGATGTTGACGTTCGAGATGCTCTTCTGTTCGCCGGGTTTCGGCGCGACGGTAATTTGCAAGTCGCTGAGTTCTTGAATGAACGCTGGCTCGCCGCCTGCAATCGAATCGACCAAAGCGCCCAACGTAACGGAGAGGATTTCTTCGTCCGCAATCACGAACGATTCGGGCAAATGGATGGCGGTGCGTTCTTTCGCCGAAGCGGTCGAACACAGGGCCGCAGCGGCAATGAATGCGCCGAACCAAAAGCCCCACCGTACTGTTTTTCGCCGATACTCGTTCATCATCTCGTCCTTTAGTTCTCGTTACTCACTTGCTTATTGTTTCAGTTGAAGCGCGGTTTGAATCATCTGGTCGCCGGTCCGCACGGCGCGTGAGTTCACTTCGTAAGCGCGTTGGGCGGTGATTAAGTTGACCAGTTCTTCGGCGACGCTCACGTTAGAGTTCTCTAAAAACCCTTGCGCTAAAATGCCGACGCCGTTTTGTCCGGGGTTGCCCGCGATGGGCGCGCCGGACGATTCGGATTCCTGAAAGATGTTCTTCCCAATGGCGCTCAAGCCCGCCGGGTTCACAAACGTCGCCAGCTGAATTTGCCCGACTTGCTGAATGGTGTTATTGGGTTGAGTGACGGCGGAAACAATGCCCTCTTCGCTGATGTTGATCGCCACCGCATCCTGGGGGATGGTGATGGCCGGATTCACGAGAAAGCCGTCGGATGTAACCAACGCGCCGTTTTCATCAAGACTGAATGCGCCGTCGCGGGTGTAGCCAGTGCTGCCGTCAGGCAAGTCAACCTGAAAGAAGCCGCGCTTGCCAGCGATGGCGACGTCGAGCGGGTTTTCCGTCACGCGCAGGGCGCCTTCGGTGAAGACGCGACGCGTGCCCGCCACCCGGACGCCGTGACCAATTTGGATGCCGGTCGGCAAGCGGTTGGTGGCGTAAGCCGAGGTGCCCGCAGGTTTGACGGTTTGATAGAGGAGGTCTTGAAAGTCGACGCGGACTTTCTTAAACCCGAATGTGTTCGCATTGGCCAGGTTGTTGGCGATGTTGTCCACCATGAATGATGAAGCGTGCATGCCTGCCGCTGCGGTAAAGAGTCCTCTTAACATCGCTTTGTTCTCCTCTGTCTCGCTTGTTCTGCCATCATTGCCATACGCCGTGCTGGGCGTTTTATTCTTCGATTATTGCGGACGGCCCACTTCGTTGACCGTGCGTCGCAGCGTCTGGTCTTGTGCGCGCAACACCCGCGAACTCGCCTCAAAAATACGATACGAGTCGATCATCTTCACCATTTCGGTGGTGATCGACGCGTTTGATTGTTCGACATAGCCTTGGGCGATGCGATAGTTATCTGGAATGATGATGTTGTCTTGATCGCCTTCTTCAACGCGATACAAGTTACCTTGTTCGCGGAACAACTTATCTTTGTCGGCAAAGTCGGCGACCACCATCTGGTCGATCAACACATCGCGCATTACGCCGTTTTGATCGGGCTGTTGGGCGAAAATCTCGCCGAAGTGGTTGACGTGAAATTCATTCACGCCCACCTGAATCGGCCCTTTTTCATTATTGTTATTGACGCCCTGGCCCATGGCGTAATGGCCTTGGGGTGTAATTAAAAAGCCCTCTTTATCGACCATAAAATCGCCGGAGCGAGTGAAACGCGTCCCGTCGGGGGTTTGAACG
The DNA here is from genome assembly GCA_030765645.1 of Candidatus Hinthialibacter antarcticus. Lineage (NCBI taxonomy): Bacteria > Candidatus Hinthialibacterota > Candidatus Hinthialibacteria > Candidatus Hinthialibacterales > Candidatus Hinthialibacteraceae > Candidatus Hinthialibacter > Candidatus Hinthialibacter antarcticus. The sequence continues at coordinate 48,723 of JAVCCE010000019.1, forward strand.
GCAAAAAAGCCTTCGCCAAAAATAGAAATATCGTTTTGATTTCCCGTGTATTTCATTTGTCCGCCCGAATGGTCAACGTAAGTCCAGTCGACGCCCGCGCCTGTGCCCAAACGGCCGATGACGTGGTTATAGCGGGGTTTATCGGTTGATTTCGACAAACCGCGGTAGGATTCAGTCAACATCACGTCAGGAAACGAGCGCACAACCACTTCTTCGCGCTTGAAACCGGGCATGTGCGCCCCGGCCATGTTTTGCGAGAGCACGTCTTGTACCCGCTGTTGGATAATCATGCCGGATGCGGCTGAATAGATTCCTGTTAACATTGCCTACCTCTTCGAGTTCGATACGAGTCTGAAGAATGAATTGAGCAAGGTGTGTACCAAGCCCAATATTTAACTTGGATTTAGCCGCCGCTTGATATAAAGTATTAAAATTATGAGGGATAGAGAATAAGAGGCTAATTATTACACCAGCTGAAACTTATACCTTTTATGCCCTCGTTAGTACCAGGAAAGGCAAATTTTTCCGGCATGGATCATTCAAAAATCATTCTCATGGGGCAGGATGACGCCACCTTTTTGGGTTATGGATGGTTTGGCGTCGAGCGTTCGCCTGAGGATGTATTATTTCGAGCGGCGGGAAAGCAGGCGATCTTTCGCCTACCATTAACGGCTGATCGAGTTGAACTTGCGTTTCTCGCTGCCGCCCGTCCGCTTCACGCGGGAGAACCACTGCAATTTGGAATCAACCGCGATGGAGAACGCCTAATCACCTGGACGCTGCATACCAACGGCTGGACAGTGCGCTGTGGAGTCATTGAGCGCTATTCAGGCGAAGACCTGATGTTGGAAGCAGACAACCCCTGGTCTCCAGATAAGCTGTATCAAAATGGAGATTCCCGCCTTTTGAGTGTGCTGGTCTCATCCATTCGCGTCTCATTTGTATAGATAAACACTATGTAAAAGGATATTTCCTATTGACTTCCGATTGAATATTAGGAATAATCTCGCTTTGTATACGGAATTATTTAGGATTTATATATGCTTTGGTTAATCAAGCATAATTTTATACTCGGGGAGAATATAGTTATGATGAGAAAGTTTAGTGTATTAGGTACTGTTGCGGTTGCTTGCTTAATTGCAGCCTCAACATCGTGGAGCCAAGTCGGTATCTTTGATGCCGCAGTCGACGTTGATGGCGGAAATTTAGGCGCTGCTGGAAGCACTGAATATGACCCTGCCCTTGATCGCTATACCGTAAACGGTAGTGGTCACGACATTTGGGACGCAGCAGATGATTTCCAATTTGTTTATACCGAATGGAGCGGCGACTTTGTTCTGGAAGCGGACACTGGCGTCAGCGGCGGCCTGCCTACCCAAGGCTGGATCAAGTCGGTATTGATGGCGCGCCAAGACCTCAGCCCGGGTTCGGCGAATGCTGCCACACGACTTCGCCGCGATGGCCAGTACAGCATCCAATGGCGTGATGTTGCTGATGACACCGACTCAAAGGGCGGTACAGACGCTGCTTTGCGCGTAACGATCCCTAACCCGTCCCGTCAACGCCTGACCCGCTTGGGCGATACATTCATTTGCTCCTATCTCAGCGCAGACGGCGAATGGGTTGAAGTTGATCGCCATGACCTCGTTTTGACCGACCCGATCCTGGTCGGCTTGGGCGTTACTGCTCACGACAACGGTCAAATCGCAACCGGTACATTCACAGGCGTTGACCTTGGCGCTCCAGTTGACGGCACCTCATTTGCCGCCCGCGACATCGCGTTGCCCGACCGTTTAGGCGCTGAAGGCAGCAGCAATTTTGCAGACGGCGTTTTTACAATCACAGGCAGCGGTTGGGACGTTTGGGAAGCGGATGACGCCTTCCAATTTGCGTACACCCGCGTACGCGGCGACTTCACCTTGATTGCTGACGTTTCAATTGACGGTGGTTTGGCCTCACAGGCTTGGATCAAATCAATGCTGATGGCGCGTCAAAATCTGACCCCGGGTTCACGCAACGTGACCACCCGCGTTCGTCGCGATGGTCAATACAGCATGCAATGGCGCACAATTCAAGCCGATACCGATTCAAAGGGCAGCACCGCTGGCGATGCGCGTCCGGTTGGTTTGAACCCCAGCAAGCAACGCTTAGACCGCGTTGGCAATACCTTCATTTGCTCATACATGGATGAAGCAGGCGCATGGGTAGAAGTAGACCGTCATGATGTCGTTTTGTTTGACCCAATTATGGTCGGACTCGGCGTTTGCGCTCACGACATCGGCGAAATCGCAACGGGTACGTTTAGCAACATCGAACTGACCTCGACCGGAAAATCCGGCGCAGCAAATTGGGAACTGTTTAACTAAATCTCAATTCATCACGAATACGAAAACGGCCCGGAAGTTTCCGGGCCGTTTTTTTTGTCTATCAAAACAGTGAAATCACGGCGCGATTAATTGTGACTCTGCGGGTTCCCAGCGAAACTGCGACTGGATGCGAATTTTCATTCCCTGCTGGGTTTTAACGGGTTTGTTTGAGCCTTCCCAATTGCTTTTCATGTTGAGTTTCCAAAGCCCGTGCTGTTCTGACTGGGTCACTTTGCCTTTATCAATATTGAATTCAATCACGCCTTCGAGCTGAATGGTCAGCCCCTCTAACATCGCGGCGGGAGCGCCGCCCGCGCCGGATTGGCTGGCGGTTGTGAGATCGCCAAGGCCCAGATTGCTAAAATCAGTGGTCTTGCGATACCGGATAATCGCAGCCTTGCCCTGCGCCGTATTCTGTATCCGTTCCAGAAGGTATACCCGCTGCCCCTGCACATCGCCCTGCTTGGCGTTGCGGGGAATAATCTGCCCATTTTCTGACCATTGGTCGCCAACCTTCACGCCTTCACTGGGGAAGGTCGGAAACTCAAACCCGCCGCCGCTCGACATGTTGTCCGGCAGCGAGATGCCCAATTCTTTGAGACCGCTGTCATCCGACCCCTTCACCTTGCCTAAGGGCGAGACCTGCATCTGCATGGACGATTGATTGAACATGGTTTTTTGGAGGGCGTCGTCTTTCAGGTCTTCACTAAAGATCTCTTCGCCCATTGTTCCCTTGGTGGTCATACGCATGACGTCGACCTGGAGGTCTGCGACGCCAGCCGGGTCAACGCTTTGGGCGTTGATCTCACGCAGCATGTTGATCGACATATCGGTCGGCGCCTGTTTACCATGGATAATCGAGTCGCCCTTCATCTGCACAAGCGTCTTGACGTAGGCCTTGGCGCCCGGCTCAAACTGGTGGCGCAACATCACCCCTTGCGACATAGAAGAGGCTGAAAAAACGAGAGTTACAACGATAGAGATACTGAAAAAATAAGCACGGTGGTTCATCATGATTCCCCCTGTAAGAATCGGTTCCCTACGACTATATCACAGCGTAAAGGTTTCCTCAGCACAGATTTTCGCGAATGAGATTGAAAAATACTCGCTCAATAGTTGGCAAGCCGTCGAATAGTCTATAGTATGTATTACTGGACGCGGCTGTGGGACGTTGACTTGCCGCATCTAAGGGTACAAGTTATAATTCGTTCTTGTGAAAAATCTGTGATAGAGGTGAAACTATGTCGAATGCACCCGAAGTGGCAACCGCCACCTTTGAAAGTGAAGTGATTCAATCCAGCGTTCCGGTTTTGGTTGATTTCAGCGCCACCTGGTGTGGCCCCTGCCAAAAAATGGCCCCGTTAATTGACGAACTCGCCAGTGAATATGACGGCAAAGCGAAAGTCGTTAAGGTTGATGTTGATAACAGCCAAGACCTCGCCACCAAGTATGGCGTGATGAGCGTCCCGACCATTGTCTTGTTAAAAGGCGGCGAAATCGTCAATAAATGGATCGGTTTCACCCCCAAACAAACTCTCGCCGACGCCCTCGACGGCTCCGTCAGTTAAGAGAAGCAATACTCGACCTACAAAAGGCCGCCTGATTGGCGGCCTTTTTCATTTTCAGTTGCAAATATCGCTTACGCCTGCGCTCCAATTCCATTACAGTAATCCCAAACCAATACGAAAAGCACACTGAAATGTTAAAAGGCATCTTCCGCTGGCTCTATTCATGGGTCGATTTTTTTCGCCGCAACCTGGCGCAGAACCCCATTCTGTCGCGCGAATTAATTCGCTACTTACGCCAAACGCGTTCGTTTGTTTTGTTGGGGTGCATTCTGCTCGGTGGAGCGGTCTTGTTAATTTGGATGTGGTCGACGCCCTCGAACAACCTGTCGCCGGTCGGGCGCCGTTTGTTTTACGCCACCGTGGGCGGCGAGATTCTGGTGTTGCTCTTACTGTTGCCGGGCTATGCCGCGCAGTCGTTTATTACCGAACGCGAACGCAACACCTTGGCCTTGTTGCTCACGACGCCGCTGGGCGAAGAACGCATCGCGGCGGGCAAGCTCGCTTCGGTCTTGGGCGTGATTGCGTTGATATTGTTCGCGACCTATCCGCTCATTGCGGTATGTCTGGCGCGCGGCGGGGTGGCGCCGTGGGAGGTCTTGTTGGCAGGCGTGGGCGCCTTGACCGGCGCGTTTATCATTTCGTCGTTCGCGCTGTATTTTTCTCTGATCGCCAAGACTCTGTTTCGCGCCGTAATGTTGACTCAGATGAGTTTGTTAACGATTTACATCGGCGGAATGTTTTTCACATTCATGCTTCTCAGCGCAGTCGTTCTTGTCCTCTCGCTGATTAGCATGGCTGTCCCCGGGATACAAGCGACCTTCGCCGTAATCGCTGTCGTCGCCGCAGTCTGCATCATCATCCCCTTCACGCTGTTGATTCCCCTGGGGATGTTTAAACTCACGGCGTCTAAATTGCGCTCGATTGGGGGCGACTTGGCCAATTCCAAAGGCTACGACCAAGAAGTCGCGTTTCAGTTTGGACAAGACGTGGTCTCGGAACCCATCGGAACGCCGCGCTCAAAATGGAACGTCCCCGACAACGCCAACGCGTTTTATTGGCGCGAAAAAATGAGCAACGCGGTGTCATCGCCGTTTTTGGCGATGCCGTCGTGGTACATCGTCGCCATTTTGGTCTATCACCTCTGTCTGGTAACGCCGATTCAAAACGGCTGCTGGCTGGCAATCGCAACGCTCTGCCTGTTATCGCAAATGGGGGGCGCCTACGCCGCGCGTTCGTTCGCCGGCGAGAAAGAAAGCGAAACCTGGGACCTGCTCATCACCACCACTTGCCGCAATGGAGACCTGCTGAAAGGAAAACTGCTCGGCGCTCTTCAACCCTGCCTGACGCGCGGCGCCGCCATGTTTTGGATTCCCGCAGCGCTGTTCGCTTTCATTGACCTCTGCATTTCACTATTCAGTTATAGCAACATGCCGGGCATTGGCGTCCCGGTCAGTCATCAACTGGTTTACGCAACAGTAATCACGGTAAATGTGTGTCTGGTTTGTGCGTTGGGTTTATTTTTTTCGTCGATCAAACGAAGCGTCAACCAAGCCTTGTTATGGACGTATGGAACCATCGCGGCCTATTATTTCGGGCCGTTATTTTTTTACGCAATCATACATGGAAGCGCACAGAATCTTTTCATCACTTACATCAGCCCGTTGGCCGTATTGGGACGGGTTGGATCCACGAAAGGAATTCCACCAGAAGAAGCCTACACGCTGCCTGTCACCATCTTATTTGAGCCGATTCAGATACTCCCCTTGGTCGCAATTCATGTCGTTGTAACCGCGCTTATAGCCATTGCATTACTTAAGAAGACGCAGTGGCAGTTAAATCAAAATCGCTAGATTACAAATCCAAATACACACCCACGCAAAAGTAACCACGCAGCCAGTCTTTACCGCAACGAAGACAAGCGCAACCCAACCGCAAGGCGTTCTTGAACTATGGCAATACAATCTCCGTTTCGATGCGCCCGCCCTTGAGCGAGTCAACAACCACTTTCGCTTTGCCGCGCCCGGATACAATAAACTGCACCCGCTCAGAATCGAGCCCCGAAATGCGGTCTAACATCAGGCGTTCAGGCCGCGCTTTGACGGCTTCGACGCGATTGAAATATTGGTCGATGACCCGACCGCCGCTGATGACTTCGACGCCCTTGCCGGACAGCGTCACCAAATCGGCGCGATTGATGTTGTGTTTAATGTCCTGCTGTAATCGCGTCGGGATCATGCCCTGGTTGCGCACTTCGACCCAGACTTTCGCGAGGCCGTCGCGCAGCGGTTCCACTTTGATTTCACCGAATTCAAGCAGCGGCGTTTGTGCAGCATGGTAGAGCGCGAACGCCATATTGCGATGGCATTCTTCTTCCAGCAAAAACGAAGGCGGCACCCGGCCAAACTCTTTTTTGACGCCGCCAATTTCAATGGCGCCGTATTGCGGATGGTCGTATGGCTTCCATTCGACCACGCCGTCGTTGAGCAATAGATACCGTAAAAAATCGCCTTCGGCCTTATCGTTTGTATCATTGCTGCGAAACATATTTTTCGGCGTCCACAATTCGTTGGTGAAGGCGGTGATTCCGCGCCCGGCATAGAACCAGTCGAACTGCCCGCCCCAGACCGGGTAGAGGTCTTCCCACGAAATCACATTTCGATAGAACGGCAACATCCGCTCGCCGCGTTTGGCGATATCAAACATCACCTGTTCGTCGCCGGGTTCCAACGGCCCGCCGTCGCGGTTCGGCCCGCGCAAAATATATCCGCCGTAATTATGAAAGGTCAACATTCCAGCAATGTTCGGGTGCGCCAACACAAACTCGCCGACGGCGCGAATCGCGGGAAACGAGAAGGGGAAATCTTTCGCCCAATACTGGACGTAATGCGGCTGCCAATCGAACGCCCAGTTGCGGTTGGGGTCATAGCCGCCGGGGTTGTCTTCGTTAACGCGCCCGTCGCCGTCGTTGTCGACTCCTTCATAACCGAGCATCGTATACTCGCCGCGTTCGTCAGCCTCCACCCGCCGCATTTGAAATTCGGGGTAATCGTTATCAGGAAGATAACGCCCGTCGGGGTCGCGCTTGCGCATCATGGTGATGGAGCCGTCGCCGTCGAGATCATCGAACGGGTCTTCATCAGCGAGGCCGTCTTTGTCTTCGTCGGTCGGGATCTGCCCCGTACGCGAAGAATGCTGCGTATTGGCGTTGTGGAACCAATAGTCGCGCCCATCGGGATTCACGCTCGGCAGAATATACAACACACGCGAATCGACCAGGTCGGTAATCAAATCGACCTGGCCGTAGTTTTCACACAAATACCAAGCCGTATACGCGACCACTTCGCCTGCCTGCACCTCGTTGCCGTGAATATTGCCGTCGATGTACATGCCCGGCTTGCGGTCGGGGTCGCCGATTTCGCGGTTGGTAATCTCCAACACCCACACCGGACGCCCCTGGTATGATTCGCCGATGGAATAGAGTTTGGTGATTTTGGGGTACGCGTCATGTAAGCGCTGCAAGATCGAACCCAGCCCTTCGATATCGTGAAAGCGGTTCCAGGCGACATCGACTTTGCGTTCCGCTGGAGCGCCCAATGCTTTAAAGACGTTCTCATCCTCCGCGAATGAAAGCCCCAAAGAAGCGATAACGAAAACACTTAACAGGAAGGTTTTTCGTAACATGATTATTCTCCTTCCCATGTCATGGTCTGTTGGACGGTTCCGCCCAACGCTGAAATTAATGAGATCATCGTTTTGCTTCCCGGCGCGGCTTGTAACACGAAGCGCGCCTCTCTCACTTCACCTTTAGCAATCGGCCCGAAGTTAGTACGCGGCTTACCTGCGAGAAACGCCTCGTCGGGCAGGTCGATCATCAAGCGGGTCGGCAATACGTCCGTGGTGCGTTCGCCGTGATGAAGCACCGTCGGCAGGTAACCAGTATTGGTGACCCGCACGGTGATTTCATACACGCCGCGCCGTAAGGTTTTTACATCGACGTCTTCAATCGCAACCTGCGGCAGCGTCTGACTTAATTTCATCAAGAATTCGACTTGCGTTTGCTTCCAATTATCAAACACAACCGCAGGCGGTGTGGTGAATGAATACGGCGCCCAGCCGCCAACCTCGACCGTCTTGCCGGGGAAATCAGGATGATCGACCGGTTGCCATGGAGTGAAATAGGCTTCGGCGCGTTCGCCCAGCCAGGATAAATATTCCACTTCTTCCTTGCCGCGTTTTTCCTCTTCGACTTCTTCGCCGTCTGTTTCTTCGCTGGCGGCTTCGATGTCTTCAGACGCAGCCTCTTCTTTAGACGCGCCCTCTTCTTCGTTTTCTTCTTTCAATGCCAGCGCAATGGCGGGGCCCCAACCTGCGGCGCTAAGCCCCATGCGCCCGCGATGAAAATACACCCAATCAACCAATGACCCCGGAACGCTAGTCGACTCGACGATTTCTTTTATGCCGACGATATCTCGATACTGCTCGCCCAAGTGCTCGTAATACTTTGCATCGTCTTCTGTGATCTTCGTTTGGGGAACGCGACGCGACGTAGCGTCGTCAGACGGCGGCGTTTTTGACAGGTTATCATTCGACGCAAACGTAAACACCACGCCAATATGTGGGTGGTCAATAATAAAGCGCCCCAGCGCATAGGTGATTTTTTCTTTGAGCGGATACATGCCCGCCTGCGCATCGAACCATGGATACTCAAACGTAAATTGCTTATTAAAATTCACGCCGCCGACGCCGTCTTCGTTCAACTCTTTGTCGCCGTCGTCATCGCGGCCTTCACGCATGTACACCCACTGTCCGTCTTCGCCTTTGACCGGGTCCGCCTCGATCAAAACACGATCATCATTGGGATGCAGCATCAATGCGCCGTCGGCGTCTTCGATGCGCATCCACGAGACCAAACCGTCGCCGTTGATGTCTTGCGGCGCGTCTTCATCCGTGAAACCATCGCGGTCGTCGTCGTATGGAGTAAAGTTTGAATTGCGTTGCAATAACGGCTTCGCAAAATAACGCTCTGACGCATCGGGGTTCAACCGTGGAATGATATACACCACCACCTCGCCCAAACGCGATTGGTTTTCATCCGCGACAAGTGATTCGGCAAACGCCAGCGCAGCCTCGCCGCCTGCGAGCCGGTCGCCCTCGACATCGCCCACCACCAACATCGCAGGACGCAGCAGCCGTTCGTCTTTGTCGCCGCCGCCGAGTTCCAACACCCAGACGTCGCGGCCCTGGTTTGATTTTGCCAGCGAATGAAGATGCACAAGTTTTGAATGGTGTTGGCTGAGCGACTTCACCTCTTGCGTCAGATCGCGATAAGGAGAAAACGCGGGCATCGCCTCATTTGCAAATACAGACGCGATAAACATCGCAGCGGCAAGCGAGACAACACAAGTAACAAACGGGTTGTACCGGGGAGAAATTTTCACGGAATTTTCCTTCACAAATGTCGTAAAATCGAAAGACAACATACTAACAGCTAAAAATAGAAAACTTCACGCGCTTCATCAAGGCCTTGCGCTTGCATTCGATCTGCGAGTTACGTTAGACTGTAGAGTTATTCATCCATGCGTCACAATCTGTAATCAAATTGCCCTGGAGGGTTGTTCATGGCGAACCAAATCTCGAATGATATGCCGCGCGAAAACTGGGGAACAAAAATCGGCGTGATCCTGGCGGTTGCAGGCAGCGCAGTCGGGCTAGGCAACTTTTTACGCTTCCCCGGCGTTGCCGTGCAAAACGGCGGCGGCGCATTTATGATTCCCTACTTCATTGCGTTTCTCTTAGTCGGCATCCCCATTTGCTGGGCCGAATGGATTATGGGCCGCCGCGCCGGGCGCCTCTCCGGCCTCGCTTCAGCGCCGGGCTTGTTCGGCGTATTGACCAACGGCAGTCCATTGCGTTACCTGGGCGCGTTGGGGTTGTTTGTTCCGTTCATTATCTATTTATATTACGTCTATATCGAGTCATGGTGTCTCGCCTATTTCTTCTTCATGCTTACTGGCGACCTGGGGCTGAAAGATTCAACCATTGTCGGGGCCTACAGCCAGTTCTTCACCGAATATGTCGGCAATGACGCAACCACATCTGACTTCTTCTCCGGCGTCAGCGTCGCGTTTATATTTTTCGTCATTACATTTTTCATTAATTTCTTTTTCATTTACCGCGGCCTGAACCGGGGCATCGAACTCTTCTGTCGCGTGGCCATGCCGGCGCTGATGATCATGGCGGTCATTATCGCGATCCGGGTCGTCACATTGGGGTCGTTGAATCCCGACGCGCCCGACCAAACATTCATCAACGGGCTTGGGTATATGTGGAACCCTGACTGGTCGCAGCTCAGCGAACCCGAAGTATGGATCAACGCCTGCGGGCAAATCTTCTTCTCGCTCTCGGTCGGCTTCGGCATCATTATCACCTACGCTAGTTATCTCAGCAAAAAAGACGATGTGGTTCTCAGCGGCCTCACAGCCTGTTCGATGAATGAGTTTTGCGAAGTGTGTTTAGGCGGCTTGATTGTCATTCCCTCCGCGCTGATTTTTCTGGGTATTTCACAAATGGAAGTCGTCGCCCAGCAGGGCACCTTCGGCATTGGCTTTGTCGTCATGCCCGAAATTTTCGACCAGATGCCCGCAGGCCACTTGTTTGGCGCGATGTTCTTTTTCTTGCTATTTCTCGCGGGCGTCACCTCGTCGCTCTCAATGCTGCAACCAGTCATTGCGTTTTTAGAAGAAGGCTTCGGCCTCAACCGCAAAGCCTCCGTCGCCATTCTCGGCTTGATTACGTTCCTTGGCGCCAGCTCGATCATTCTATCCCCGGGCCTGACCGCGATGGACACGGTCGATAAATACTCAAACAATTTGGGCATTCCACTGTTAGCGCTATTTGAAGTCATCATCTTTATCTTTGTGTTGAAAGTTTCTAATGGAATCAAAGAAGCCGAACACGGCGCCGACATGAAATTGCCCAAGGCGTTCGGCTACATCATTTATGTCTCGCCCGTGTTTTTGTTGTTGATCTTAGGCTGGTGGGTGAAAGTGCAAATTGAAGACTACATGGCGGGCACGGCGCCAGCGATGGGGACCATCGAAACCGTATCTATCGTCAGCATGGTTGCGATCTTGTTTATGTTCGCCCTGTTGCAGAAACTGGCGTGGCCGCGCATGAAACGCCGCCACATGGCGTATAAGAAAATGATGGAAGCGGAACCGTTAGACTAGAAAGGTCGCGAATCATGGAACCCATTGGATGGCTTATCTTTCTCGTTTCAAATACAGCCGTTATTACACTCGTGGTATTTTGTTTTAGCCGCGTGTTGTCGGTCGATCAGGAACACATGCACTCGCCGCTCGACATCGACACCCACGACCTCAACGATAACGACGAGGATGACGCACCGCTGAATCAAAACTGACCTCACATTGAGCGGATCAGCCCGACGACGATGCCCAGCAGGGCGAAATTTTGCCCGCCGTCGGCGCCGCCCTCGTCAGGAATATGAATTGGACTATAAGCGCGGTTCGCCGGTTCGAGAATCACCTCACTGACGCCGCGCTTAAATCGTTTTACGGTCGCTTCGTCTTCCAACCGCGCTACCACAATATCGCCGTTGTTGGCGTTTTCCTGCTGACGCACCACCACAATATCGCCGTCGTGGATTCCCGCCTCCACCATACTGTCGCCGTTGACGCGCAAGCCAAACAAGTCAGGCTCAGCGGCGCGGTCGCCGAAAAATTGCGGATCAACCGTCAGTTCATCTTCGCGAATGTCCGGCTCGGCCAGGCTGAACGGCCCGGCGGGAACGCGCCCAATAATCGGCATCTGATAGGTGCGTCCGGGAGGCAGCGGCGCGGGGCGATCCGTGCGGCGCATTCCACGCGAGGTGTTGGGTTTTACTTCGAGAACGCCCATCTTTTGCAAGCGTAGCAGGTGATAGCGGGCGCCGTTGGTCGAAGCGATGGAGAACTTTTTACAAATCTCCCGCAACGTGGGTGGATACCCGGTCTCATTCGAGCATTGGTCGATGAAATCTAAAATATCTTTTTGCCGCTTGGTCAGTTCTTTCATGGCGCTCTCCACATAAGTGCTATTTTGTTCAATATTATATGTACACTTATGTTCACTGTCAAGCGGTTTTTTTTATAGAAAGAGCAGCGAGGGAAAATTGTAGGATGAATGGCGTTTTTTGGCCCATCAATGGTAAAAAGAATTTTTAATTAATACAGAATTCAAATCAGCCTCATTTTGGGGTTTATCTGGAACATTCGATTATACGAATGCTTCCTGCGAGATACAGCGTGTCGTAACTGAAATCCTGCTCGTGAGGCCATTCAACGCTACCCGCGACTACTTTGACCTGGCGAAAATATGAAAGGTCTTTTAATTCCGCAAAAATGCCTTTGTCCAGATAAGGGTTCACGTCAAATTCTCGAACTTCATCATTTTCGAATGTGACGATCAGCGTATGGTTGTCTGTAGGCTCTACCTGTTTAACTTTGGGATTCATATTTCACCTCAATGGAACGATTGTAAACACTTTCTGGCCTTCAATCGCCAGCTGCCAGTTCGCCATCAAATCTTCTTGATGTATCTCTACCCAAGCATGGATTAATTTCAATTTTTGCGGTTTTAATTCTCCCTCTAATACAGCCCCATCGGGTATCCTGATCACAACTTGTTGTTCGCCGTATTGAACGTGAATGTGCGGAGATTTGTGCTTCTGATTATCAAAATAGTACATCCGAATAATCAATCCATAAAACATTGAAATAACCGGCATTTTGATTGCTCCTCATCTTTCACCACAAATGGCCTGTACTTCATTATTATACATTTATGAAAGAAAAATAAACCACCCGAATAACGCTCGTGCATCCATTGCCGCTGTGGACAGCGGCGCTCCGGTTTTTATCCTGAAATTCTATTTATCATGTCCGCCGTAGCGAATATCCTGATTCAGACAATTGTAATGCGGCGCGAATTATCAACATTGTCTCAAGGGCTGGCTTCGTGTCACTCAGCCTTGCCCTTGCCACCCAGCCCCCTCATAAGTTTAACTCTTCCAGTGGCGCGGGGGCGGTCTCTCACCTATAGTGAGCGATACAATATTTGAGCACGACCATGAAACAGCAAATCAAACATATTCTTTTCCATCGCCATTTGATCTATGAGTTTCTCAAGCGCGACTTGCAGGCGCGCTATCTGGGAAGCGCCATCGGGTTTTTCTGGTCGGTGGTGAATCCGCTGATCCTGCTGGCGGTGTATACCGTCGTATTCGGCTACATCCTCAAGGCGAAATACGACGCGCTGGGCTTCGGAGAGGCGGGCACGGTCGCGTTCGCATTTTATATCTTCAGCGGGCTGATGCCGTGGTTTGCGTTTCAAGAATCACTGATGCGCACCACCACTTGCATCGTCGACAACGCCCATTTAATCAAACAAGTACGCTTTCCGGCGAAAGTGCTGCCCGCCTACCTGGCGATATCAAGCCTGGTCAATCAATTAATTGGCACCTTCATCTTCATGGCGGGCTACATGCTGATGACCTGGAGCGCTCATTGGACCTGGCTGGCGCTGCCGCTGGTGATAGCAATTGAATTTGTGATGTTCTTCGGGCTGGGACTGTTCTTCTCGACGCTGCACACGTATGTCCGCGACGTAGGGCCGCTCATCAGCATCGTCACCATGATTTTGATGTGGACGACTCCCATGCTCTACACCATGGAGATGGCGCAGCAAGCGCCGCAATGGGTAGAGTCGATTCTTTACCTGAACCCGATTACTTACTTGATTCTGTTGCATCATGATTTGATGCTCAACGGCGTGTGGCCCGCACTGTGGCTATGGCTGACCTTCGGAGCGTTGTCATTGATTTCGCTGACAGCGGGGTATGCGCTGTTTACGCGTTGCCATAGCGAATTCGCTGATTTACTCTGAAAGCGAACGAAAGAAGCCTCGGGGTTGGGTTTCGCTTGTCTCCGTCGCGGCTTATTGCCGCTGGCTCCGAAAGCCGCTGCACCCAATCCCCTGCGACTTCTTTAGCGATTGCATGAAAATGATGTAAGAACAACGCATCTTCATTGTAAGGAACGCCAATGTCACCAACACTCAATCGACGCCGTTTTCTTCAAACCTCCGCCCTGTCTACGATGGCGCTATCAGCAGGCGCAGCATCAGCGAAAACCAAAGACCGACCGAATATCATGGTGATTCTGGTCGATGACATGGGTTTCTCTGACCCGGGTTGCTTCGGCGGCGAGATCGACACCCCCAACATCAACCGGCTGGCGAAAAACGCCAGCGTATTTTCTTTGAGCATGAACGCGGACGCGCTGTAATCGAAGGCGGCTGGAAATTGGTCGCGAACAAAAACAAAACCGAACAATGGGAACTATACGATCTCTCGAAAGACCGTACGGAAACGAATAACCTGGTTGAAAAATATCCTGAGAGGGTGAAAGAAATGTCCGCCGCCTGGGACGGCTGGGCGAAGCGCGTTGGTCTCGTCAATTGAGCGATCAGCGCTAGGCGTTGCAGCTGCCTTTGAATTCAAATTGATTGATGAACTCAAACACAGCGTCCGCCAGGACCGAATCGAGTTTCGAGGCGCGGACGCCGAGTTGTATTAGCGAACCCAACGCCCAGGGCTTTCGCGCCAGCGTCCGCAGCGAAGCGCCGATGTTGGGGAAACCGTCCACGCCGATGCACTGCAACGCTTCCGCTGGAATCGCCTCTTCTGCGCCGTCTGATACTGCCTTGATCCAGGCGAAACACTCGCCCCGGCTTTTCGCATGACGCGCAACCGCAGCGGATTCCATATCCACCAGGTCAGCGCCCAAGCGCTCATGGCTTTCCGCCTTGCTTTGCGGCGTCAATAACGGCGTTTCGCTGCAATAAAGCGTCGACGAACCATCGCCAATCCAAGTGGATTCAAAGCGAACGTCGCCGCTGTCCGTCACAACGTCCGTACCTCTAAGACAGGAACCAACGGCGATATCCGGGCGCAGTCCACCCGCCGCTCCAATCGACAACCAACACGCAGTCGGCGCATCCGGCAATGCGTCCAATTGGGCCTGCATTCGCTGACAGCCAACGCCGGAGGCTATCACAACCAGCTCGGTATCACTAAACGGGCTTTGCGCTTTGGCAACGGTGCGCTTGGGCGTAAGCAGCGGGATATCCAAACGCCGGCAAATCGAGCGCGTCTCCATCGGCATAGCGGCGCAAATAACAATACGGTTCATGTGGAACTCAGTTTCTATAACGAATGTGCTTCGTGCATTCTAAAGGCATCAAATAAAAATGCACAAGCCAATTGAGCAATCGCACTCATGTAATTGTGTGCGGCATGGGTACAACTCTGCTCGTTTCAGTGCGGGCTTTCAGGCCCTTATGCACAGGCGCTCTCAGAGTCGCACCCATGCCTGATTTGGTTTGTCAATTTTTGATATGCCGGAATACGTTTTCGGAATAAAATCATGACCACCCATCAACGTAAAGACGCACCTGGCGGCTGAACCTAAAAAAAATACTTGCAATCAGGGTTCTAATGATGTAATAATAGTGAATCGAATTACTTTTATTCGCCAATATGCAACGTATTGGCAAAAAAATCCCCCTGGCGGAGGGTGTGACCAGAGGGAAGACGGTTCGTAGGGAACCGCAGCAGTTGGGAATGTGTGGTGTGTGTGGATGGTTTGGACCATCTCTTGTTTTCTGTTGTCTATAAAACGTGTGACGTTATCTGTTGTAACCTTCTTCTAATAGTGTACCTCTTGAAAAAACAAGTGTCTAGCCCCTATTTTTTGTACCAGTTGAAGTGAGAGTATTTTGTTGTTTGGATTTCGGAACGTGGAGGTCGGACGAAGTCCGGGCGGAACGTTCCGAAATCGCGGCGAATTCGTTCGGCGTCAAA